>NZ_JAQFUY010000053.1:0-20176 GCF_027716745.1 Bacillus cereus group sp. Bc010 | reverse complement strand
CTCCAGATAAAACAGTATTGAGTCCATCATACCAGATGGACTCTTTTTTTACTGTCTACCTAAAGGGGATAATACCACTTAGAGCATCTTTTTTTATGAAAAAAAATAAATTTCTATTGCAAAGTGAAAACGCTTTTATTAAAATAGATTTATGAAAACGGTTGCGTAAAGGGATAAGAACAAATTAAAATGAGGAATCGTTTTCATAAAGGGAACAGAAATTATAATTTAAATCATTATGTTGTTATAAATAAAGGGGAGGAAGAACAGATGAAAATTACGTCTTTTGATTTTTGGCAAAAGTTCGGGAAAGCGTTATTAGTTGTTGTAGCTGTAATGCCAGCAGCTGGTTTAATGATTTCTATCGGTAAGTTAATTGGGATGTCTGCTGGGGATATTAACGCAGTTCATACGATCGCTCGCGTAATGGAAGACATCGGTTGGGCAATTATTACAAATCTACACATCTTATTCGCAGTAGCAATCGGGGGATCTTGGGCAAAAGATCGCGCAGGTGGTGCATTTGCAGCGCTATTAGCATTCGTCTTAACAAACAGAATTACAGGAGCTATATTTGGCGTAAACGCTGAAATGTTAGCGGATTCAAAAGCGAAAGTTTCTTCAGTATTAGCAGGAGATTTAATTGTAAAAGATTATTTTACTTCTGTACTTGGTGCACCAGCATTAAACATGGGAGTTTTCGTAGGGATCATCACAGGTTTCTTAGGAGCTACTTTATATAACAAATATTATAACTATAATAAACTGCCACAGGCATTAGCATTCTTTAACGGAAAACGATTCGTACCATTCGTTGTAATTGTTTGGTCTACAGTAACTGCAATTGTATTATCACTTTTATGGCCATTCATCCAAAGTGGATTAAATGAATTTGGTCGCTGGATTGCAGCTTCAAAAGATAGTGCACCAGTTGTTGCGCCATTTGTATATGGAACGTTAGAGCGTTTACTATTACCATTCGGTTTACACCATATGTTAACGATTCCGATGAACTATACAGAGCTGGGCGGAACATATACGATGTTAACTGGCTCAAAAATTGGACAAGTTGTAGCAGGACAAGATCCTTTATGGCTTGCATGGATTACAGATTTAAATAACTTATTAGCAAATGGAGATACAAAAGCATATAACGATCTACTAAATAATGTTGTACCAGCTCGTTTCAAAGCTGGACAAGTTATCGGTTCATCAGCAGCGTTAATGGGTATTGCATTCGCAATGTTCCGTAATGTTGATAAAGAAAAACGCGCAAAATATAAACCAATGTTCTTATCAGCAGCGTTAGCAGTATTCTTAACAGGTGTAACAGAACCAATTGAATTCATGTTCATGTTTATTGCTCCAGTATTATATGTTGTATATGCAATTACAACAGGACTTGCATTCGCATTAGCAGACTTAATTAACTTACGTGTTCACGCATTCGGATTTATTGAGCTAATTACTCGTACACCGATGATGGTGAATGCAGGACTAACTAGAGATTTAATCAATTTCGTTATCGTTTCATTAGTATTCTTCGGTCTGAACTTTACATTATTCAATTTCTTAATTAAAAAGTTCAACTTACCAACACCAGGACGTGCAGGTAACTACATTGATAACGAAGATGAGTCATCAGAAGGAACAGGAAATGTACAAGATGGTTCATTAGCAACAAAAGTTATTGATTTATTAGGTGGAAAAGAAAATATTGCTGACGTAGATGCTTGTATGACTCGTTTACGTGTAACAGTAAAAGATTTAGATGTTGTTGCACCAGAAGCACAGTGGAAACAAAATGGTGCTTTAGGACTTATCGTAAAAGATAAAGGTGTACAAGCTGTATATGGTCCGAAAGCTGACGTATTAAAGTCAGACATTCAAGATATGTTAGGTGCGTAATAATATGAAATTGCTAACTTTAAACTGTCACTCTTGGCAAGAAGAAAATCAAATAGAAAAGATAAAATATCTTGCTAAAGTCATTCAAGAAGAAGAGTACGATGTCATCGCATTGCAAGAAGTAAGTCAGTCGATAGGGGCTAAAAATGTATGCGGTAACAAGAAAGAAGATAATTTTGGACTTTTACTATTAGAAGAGTTAAAAGCGTTACATGTAAAAGATTACAATATTACTTGGGATTTCTCTCATATTGGTTATGATGTGTATGAAGAAGGATTAGCGATTATAACGAAGCATAATGTTGTAAAAGAAGATACGTTCTTTATTTCAGAAAATAAAGATACAACGTATTGGAAAACACGCAAAATTGTAAGTGCAACAATTGCTTATAATGGTAAGAACATCACGTTTTACTCTTGCCACCTCGGTTGGTGGGATGATGAAGAAGAATCATTTAAAGATCAAGTGAATCGTTTGATGGAGCGTGTAGATAGCAATGAACTTTCCTTCTTAATGGGTGATTTTAATAATAACGCTCGTTTGCAAGGGGAGGGCTATGAATATATGATGCAAAAAGGTTTGTACGACACATATGAACTAGCAATAGAGAAGGATGAGGGAACAACTGTCCAAGGTGAGATTGCTGGTTGGGATGAAAATAAACATAATTTGCGAATCGATCTAATATTGTGTAACCGAAGTGAAAAAGTTCGTTCTTCAAAAGTTATTTTTAATGGTACAAACCGAAATGTAATTTCAGATCATTTCGGTGTAGAAGTACAAGTAGATATATAATAGAAGAAATCCTCACAGATGATAAAAAGCTGTGAGGATTTTTTTAGGAATACAAGTATTTCCAAGAGAAAATACTTGTATTTTTTATGACATTTCCTATATATTTGTTATTATTGAATGTAAAACCGATTTGGTCATTTTGTATTCATACTTTGACTGACTTCGTTATATAATGTAGTAAGTCAAAGTTAATGGGAAAAAATAGTTCGTTTCTGGTTAATCCACGATGTAGAAAGTGATATAATTGCAAAATGTATGTATCATTTTCTAAAGAAGGAAAAATATATAATTAGGTGATAACTTCTATGAAACAAATTTGGCGTATTTATAAGACAGATTTACGGAATGTAGCGAAACATTGGGCTGCAATTGTTATTGTTGTAGGGTTAATGATTTTACCATCGTTATATGCATGGTTTAACATTAAAGCTTCCTGGGATCCATACGGAAATACAAAAGAAGTTCCCATTGCAGTTTCTAACCAAGATGCAGGCTCTAATTTAAGAGGAAAAGATATCAATATCGGGAACGAGATTGTAGATTCTCTGAAGAAAAACAAAAATCTTGGCTGGAAATTTGTAGATGAAAAACAAGCAATTTACGGAGTTGAACGCGGGGATTACTATGCAAGCATTACAATCCCAAAAGATTTCTCTGAAAAGATTGCAACTGTTCTGGATGAAAATCCACAGAAACCAGAACTTGATTACTATGTAAATGAAAAGGTAAATGCGATTGCACCGAAAATTACAGCAAAAGGTGCATCAGGTATTACAGAAGAAATTAGTAAAAACTTTGTTAAAACAGCGAACGGTGAGATTTTTAAAATCTTCAATGACCTTGGAATCGATTTAGAAACAAACTTACCAAGTATTGAGAAAGTAAAAGATCTTGTATTTAAGTTAGAAGCGCAGTTCCCAGAAATGAATACATTGATGGATAAGGCGTTAGATGATGCGACTCGAGCAGAGGATGTTGTGAAAGTAGCGCAGAAAGAATTGCCGGTTGTGGAAAGTGTTATTAATGATGGTCAAGAAGCGTTAGGGAATTTAGATAAATTCTTTGCAAGACAAGATCAAACATTGAAAAATGCTCCAGGGACGGTAAGAAATGATTTAGTAGCAGCAAAAGGTGTTATGGATAGTGCAGCTGCATTTACTGATTTTCTAATGAATCCAGGTGTAGAATTAAATATTCCTGACTTGTCTGGAATGAATGGATTACCTGAATTCCCAGCGAGACCGGATCTTTCTAAGTTGAATAGTGATGGTTATAAGAGTATAGCGCAAAGTATTAATCAAACAGTAAATAATGTTTTAAGTTCATCACGTGCAGGAACAGCTTATGGGAAAAGTGTTTTAAATGGCTTACAAAATGGCCAATTTGACCCTGAACAAGCAAAGAAAGATTTAAATTCGGTATCAGATAAATTGCAGACTGGTACAGATGGTATTTCATATCTTATTAATTTCTTTACTGAACTTCAGAACTCAGCGACGACTGATTTTGGTCAAAGCTTTTTCAAAGGGCGAGTGGGTCACTTAACTAATGTTAAAAAAGGTATGGAAAATGCAAACAATGGTATTAAAGATATTGTAAATGTTATCGGTACAGGACAAGAAGTAAAGAAAGATGTAACAGATGTAGCGAATCAAAAATTAGATGCAGCAAATGGATTAATTGATCAAGCAGAAAAAGATTACAATGAAACATTTGTAGCAGATTATAAAAAAGCAGTTAGCACAGTAGATCAAGCTAAAGTTGATGCAAATGCAGCATATGACAATGCAAAAGCAGATTACGATAAAGCAAAAAATGGCCTTGAAGGTGCAAAAGCAGATTTACAAAAAGCAAAAGAAGATGTACAAAACAGAGGTATTAACGGTTTAGACTCAACGAAAGTAGCTTTAAATAGTTTAAATGGTCAGTTCCAATCTGGAATCGGTTTAATCGATGATATGATCCCTGTTCTAGAAAGCACAAATAAGGTTTTAGCGGATGTAAATAGTGATAAAAATCTTAATAATGGAATTGCAAAATTAAATAAAGCGAAAAGTAGTCTGCAAAAAGGTGTAGATGCAACGAATAAGGGAATTACACTTCTTAACAATGGACAGAAACCTACAAAAGATGTAATTGAAAGTATTAACAACGCTGCGAAGGGCGGGTCAGCTCAGTTAACAGATGTATTATCGACGTATGATTCAGAAATTGTACCTAATTTCAATACAGCAATTGCTCGTACAAAAGAGATGTCGAAAAATACAACTCAAATTTTAAATGAAGCAGACAAAAAGCTTCCAGACGTTAAAAAGTTACTAGAAGATTCATCAAAAGGCTTAGTAGACGGTAAAAAGAAATTAACAGACATTAAAGCTGACATGCCGGAAACTGAGAAAAAGATTAAAGAATTAGCAGATAAAATTCGTGATTTTGAATCTGAAGAGGATATAAAAGACATCATACGCTTATTGAAAAATGATGTTGAAAAGCAAAGTGACTACTTTGCGAATCCAGTAAATTTAAAAGAGAATAAATTATTTGCGATGCCGAACTACGGTTCAGCAATGTCACCATTCTATACAGTGCTTGCATTATGGGTAGGCGCACTATTAATGGTTTCATTATTAACAGTAGAAGTACATGAAGAGGGCGCGAATTATAAGAGCCATGAAATTTACTTCGGACGTTTATTAACATTCTTAACGATAGGTCTTTCGCAAGCGTTTATCGTATCGATGGGAGATATATTCTTACTCGGTACGTACGTAGTCGATAAATTCTGGTTTGTATTATTTAGTTTATTTATAGGTGGAGTATTTGTTTGTATCGTGTACTCACTCGTTTCTATTTTCGGAAACGTAGGGAAATCGATGGCGATCATTTTACTTGTACTGCAAGTAGCAGGATCGGGCGGAACATTCCCAATTCAAATGACACCAGCGTTCTTCCAAGCAATTTATCCGTTCTTACCGTTCACATACGCAATTAGTGCAATTCGTGAAACAGTAGGCGGAATGCTTTGGGATATCGTAACGCGAGATTTACTTGTGTTAAGTGCTTTCGTAGTAGTTATGATTGTTGCTGCGTTATTATTGAAAACACCAATTAACAAATCAAGTGAAAAATTTGTTGAGAATGCAAAAGGAAGTAAAATTATTCATTAATAATAAAAGGTTCCTACCGATAGAGGTAGGAACCTTTTTTATTTAATCAAATTTTAATTTTTTTAATGCTTCTGCAAATGGGTTATTTAATGGTTCTTCTTCTTTTTTCTGCTGTTTCATATATTTTTGAACGTCGCGCTTATCAGCTTTGTTTCCAGATTCTTTTTTACGTCGCTCTTGGAATGTTGATAATTTCTCGCGATAGCCACATTTACATGCGAAGATTTGTCCAGCACCTTCACCACGTAATTCTAATTTTTTCTTACATTGCGGACAACGAGCGTTTGTTGTACGAGATACATTTTTACGATGACCACATTCACGGTCTTGGCAAACGAGCATCTTTCCTTTTTTGCCGTTTACCTCTAGCATTGGTTTACCGCAATCTGGACAAGACTTTGTTGAAATATTGTCATGTTTATATTTTTTATCACTCGATTTAATTTCAGAAACAATTTCTTTCGTATAGTTTTTCATTTCGGAAATGAATACTTCTTTTTTCAGTTTACCCTTTGCAATTGCCTCTAGCTTTTGTTCCCACTCACCAGTTAATGTAGGTGATTTTAACTCTTCTGGTACTAAATCAAGTAACTGACGGCCTTTTGAAGTAATATGAATATCTTTACCGCGTTTTTCAATTAAGAATGAATTGAATAGCTTGTCGATAATATCAGCACGCGTTGCTACAGTACCTAATCCACCAGTTGATTTTAGCGTATCAGCAAGTTGTTTATTTTGCGTATCCATATATTTTGTAGGATTTTCCATTGCTGAAAGTAAAGTCGCTTCGTTAAAACGTGCAGGTGCTTTCGTTTGACCTGATGTTTGCATAATTAATTTTACAGTTAATGTATCGCCTTTTTCGATGCGAGGTAAAAGTTGTTCTTTTACGTCATCAGTTACATCATCATCTTCAAAGCGATTTTCATATACTTCTTTCCAACCGGCATGTAAAATTGTCTTTCCGCGTGCAATGAATGTTTCATTGCCGACCTTTGTGCGTAACGTTAGTTGTTCGTATTCGAATGCTGGGAATAAAACAGCTAAGAAACGTTTTACAACTAAATCATAAATTTTACGTTCTTTATCTGTGAAGGCTGAGAAGTTAACGTATCCTTCTGTCGGAATAATTGCGTGGTGATCGCTTACTTTACTATCATCAACAAATGATTTATTAGCCTTGATAGGCTTTTGTAATACTTTATGTGCTAAAGGACGATATTCCCCAACGCCGCACGCCTTTAGACGTTCTGGAAGTGTTCCAACGATATCAGATGAAATGTAACGCGAATCTGTACGAGGGTATGTTAGCACTTTATGTTGTTCATACAATTTCTGCATAATGTTTAATGTTTCTTTCACAGAGTAACCGAACTTTTTATTTGCATCAAGTTGTAATTCAGTTAAATCGTAAAGACCAGGAGAGAATGATTTCTTCTGTTTTTTATCAATTTCCATAACAGTAGCATTATGTTTATCTAAACCTTTTACAATACCATCAATTTTTTCTTTATTAAAACTGCGGCTATTGCCATTTGCATCTTGCCAAGTTAGTTTTAATTGATTTGTCGTTTGAGCTTCGATGCCGTAGTAAGTTTGAGCTTTGAAGTTCTTTATTTCATCTTCACGATTAGCGATCATAGCGACAGTAGGTGTTTGCACACGGCCACAGTTTAGCTGGGCATTAAAGCGAGTTGTTAAAGCGCGAGTCGCGTTAAGACCGATATACCAGTCAGCTTCTGAACGTGCAACTGCTGAAGCGTATAAATTGTCATATGCTTTACCTGGTTTTAAATTTGCGAAACCATCTTTAATTGCTTTATCAGTAACAGATGAAATCCATAGACGTTTAATTGGTTTGTTAATTCGAACCTTATCAATAATCCAACGAGCGACTAATTCTCCTTCACGCCCAGCGTCTGTTGCTACAATAATTTCATTTACATCTTTTCTAAGTAGCTGACTTTTTACAGCATTAAATTGTTTCCCAGTTTGTTTAATAACCGTTAATTTCAAACGCTCAGGTAGCATAGGTAAATCTTCTAAATTCCACTTTTTATATTTCACATCATAGCTTTCTGGATCTGCTAATGTAACAAGGTGACCTAAAGCCCAAGTTACAATATATTTACTACCTTCAAGATAGCCATTTCCTTTTTTATCGCACTTCAGTACGCGAGCAATATCACGTGCAACGGAAGGCTTTTCAGCGATTACAACGCTTTTTGACATATTTAAAACATCCTTTCAAATTTCCATACGTTAACTATAGCATACATCTTCTTGAGATTCAGTTTCGCTCCAGATTTGAACGTTTTTTAATGGGATAACATCTGTTTGAAAGTGAATGATCGTGACAGAATATAATATGCACCATGATGAGACTGTGAGAAATAGAAAAGTAAAGAACTTGTTATTTTACTAGAATAAGAGTAGACTTTGAAGTAGATGAATACTAAACACATGGGAGTTTGTGGATACAAACTGAGAGTATGACTAGTCCGTCATTGACCATTTGAACCTGTTGGATAATGCCAGCGTAGGGAGAGTGTAAAAGCACATGTTCAGGCACTTTGCGTACGCGCAAAGTGCCTTTTTGTGTATCTCCCATAACTATAGTTAGGAGATGAGAAGGATGAATATGAAAGAAATTAGTAAAGTAGTGGATTTGGTGAGAGAATCTAATCCGCTCGTTCATAATATTACAAATGTTGTTGTAACAAATTTTACAGCTAACGGTTTGTTAGCGTTAGGGGCATCGCCTGTAATGGCGTATGCAAAAGAAGAAGTGGCAGAAATGGCTAGCATTGCTGGAGCGCTAGTATTAAATATGGGGACACTTCGTCCTGAAGAAGTAGAAGCGATGTTACTTGCTGGTAAATCTGCAAATGTGAACAATGTACCAGTACTGTTTGATCCAGTTGGCGCAGGAGCAACGTCGTATCGAACAGAAGTTGCGAGACATATTCCGGCTGAAATTGAATTAGCGATTATTCGCGGAAATGCAGCTGAAATAGCGAACGTAATTAATGAGAGATGGGAAATTAAAGGGGTAGACGCTGGTGCTGGAAATGGTAATGTCGTAAGTATTGCAAAGCAGGCAGCAGATGAACTAAATACAGTTGCAGTAATTACTGGAGAAGAAGATGTTGTTACAGATGGAGAGCGAACGATTGTTATTCAAAATGGTCACTCTATTTTAACAAAAGTTACGGGAACTGGTTGTTTGCTAACTTCTGTAATAGGAGCATTTGTAGCGGTAGAAAAGGATTATGTAAAGGCAGCGATAGCGGCATTAACGTTTTATGGTGTAGCCGCGGAACTAGCAGCTGCTAAGACAGTAGAAAAAGGACCTGGTAGTTTCCAAATTGAATTTTTAAATCAGTTAGCGAATACCACTTCGGGTGATATAGAGAAGTATGGGAAGATTGAGGTTATATAGTAAGGAGGGAAAATAAATGTCGCGTATTTCAAAGGCAGAAATGTCTAGGTTGTTATCCGTATATTTTATTATGGGAAGTAACAATTGTACGAAGGATCCACTACAAATATTGAAAGATGCACTTGAAGGCGGTATAACAATTTTTCAATTTCGTGAAAAGGGAGAAGGGGCTTTAACAGGAGAAGAACGTATTTGTTTCGCAAAAGAATTACAAGCAATTTGTAAGGAGTATGGTGTACCATTCATCGTAAATGATGATGTGGAACTAGCACTTGAGTTAGATGCGGATGGTGTGCATGTAGGGCAAGAGGATGAAGGAATTACTTCTGTTCGTGAAAAAATGGGGGATAAAATTATCGGTGTATCTACACATACAATTGAAGAAGCGCGCTGGGCAATTGAAAACGGAGCGGATTATTTAGGTGTTGGCCCTATTTTCACAACGAGTACGAAAAAAGATACGAAAGCGGTGCAAGGAACGAAAGGTTTAGCTCATTTTAGAGAACAAGGAATTACAATACCTATTGTCGGAATTGGAGGCATTTCAATTGAAAATACCGCTTCGGTTATAGAAGCAGGTGCGGACGGTGTTTCAGTTATTTCAGCGATTAGTTTAGCTGAATCTGCGTATGAAAGTACGAAGAAGCTAGTAGAGGAAGTGAGTAAGAAGGGGACTTCACACAAATATTAAAGAACATAATGGAAGAATGGACAGTTAAAAATATTTAAACAAACGTTTGATTAAAAAAGCACAAACCCTTTAAAACTTTGGGTTTGTGCTTTTTCTTTAAAACATAATTGAAATTAAGAGCATTCCAATTCCGATAGAAGTGAATGTTGCGATTAGTCCTGGAATCATAAAGCTATGATTTAAAACATATTTACCAATGCTGGTTGTACCAGTACGATCAAAGTTAATGGCAGCAACGATTGTTCCGTAGTTTGGAATGAAAAAATATCCATTTACTGCAGGGAACATCGCGATCAGTAGTGCCGGTGGAATACCGAGTGATAATCCAAGAGGCATTAAAGCACGTACTGTTGCGGCTTGGCTATATAGTAAAATAGATAGAATGAATAATGCGATGGCAAATAGCCATGGCGCACTTGTTACTAGATGCTGAATTGATCCTTGAATCATATTTAAGTTTCCGTTAAAGAAAGTATCTCCCATCCAAGCGATACCGAAAATAGCAACAACTGCTGTTGCCCCCGCTTTAAAGACGTTACCAGACACGATGCTTTCTACATTTGGTTTACAGAAAATAATAATAAGAGCTGCAATCGTTAACATAACCATTTCAATTGTGTTTGGCATGGAAAGACGGGCTAACTTCCCATCAACTATCCATCCTGGACGAAGTACTTCAAATGAACCGAGAAGTACGACAAGAAAAGTTCCTACTAGGAAAAGGATAACTGATAATTTAGCGCCTTTTACACCAACAAATTCTTTTTTCTCTTCAATCTTAGGAATCATTCCTTCTTTTAATCGTTTTAAGTATTCAGGGTCTTCATTTAATTCTTTCCCCATTTTGCTAGCAACAAATGCAGCTACCATACAAGCGATGAAAGTAGAAGGGATACTTACTTTTAAAATATCTAATAAGGTGATTTTATAGTCAGCTAACATTGCTAAAAGTGCAACTGTTGCAGCTGATATAGGACTAGCTGTAATTGCTTGTTGGGAAGCAATTACGGCGATTGACATTGGTCGTTCTGGTCTAATCCCAGATTCGCGAGAGACTTCTGCGATAACAGGAAGTACAGAATAAGCAACGTGACCAGTTCCTGCACAAAGTGTAAATAAATAAGTAACAATTGGAGCAAAGAATGTAATGCGCTTTGGATTTTTTCGTAATGCTTTCTCAGCCAGATGAACAAGGTAGTCCATTCCACCAGCAGCTTGGAGTGCACCAGCAGCTGTAATTACTGCTAAAATCATAAGCATTACATCAATAGGAGGAGCTGTAGGTTGTAAGTGGAAGACGAAAACAAGTATTGCCATACCAACGCCACCCATTACCCCTAGACCAACTCCGCCTAGGCGTGCGCCAATAAAAATGCAGAGTAGTAACGTAAGAAATTGTAGCCAAAACATGATAAACTACCTCCGAAATTCATTAGTTAAGATATATTCGAATAATTTAATTTGAATGAAAATTAAAATAAATACTCAAAACAATCCTTGTGTTATATACATTTTTTATTATATAACACAAGAAATGTAACATTCACGTACTTTGTTAAATTATTTCGAAAAAATAATACATTAAAACTTTGCATTTGCATCTCTAAATAGGTAGACATTTTAATTTTTATGTTGTAATCTTTGATAGAGAACAATGTAATTCTCATAGAACTCCCATATCGTTCAACTCGTTCAGCGAGAAAGGCAAACTGGTGGAAACATTAGGACGCAAAACTACAGGAGCTAAGGCCGAAAGGCTACGCTAGCCAGTTACCGGACGGATAGGGTTGGTCTTGACCAATGCTTTTTCATTGGTCTTTTTTTTATTTGCGAACAAATGAGAAACCTTATCAGCTGTTGATAAGGTTTCTATTTTAATAGTTTTCCTTTATATTAAGTTAATTAAGAAAGGTGATGTTGATGAAAAAATGTTGGCACAAGCTATCATTTCTTCAAAAGAATGTATTGTTAACTGTGCTAGTTATTTTGACGCTTGTTGGTACTATGGGAGCGTTAAGTTTTAACATGTTTCAAAATAGCATGATGTCTATATTTGAAAGGCATTCCTTTGAAACAGGAGATACGGTATTACATAAATTAGACGAACAAATGGTGAGAGATGTTACAAAAGACCCAGTAGCACAAAGAGAAAAGAGAGAGAAGTTAACAGAGAAATTAGATGAAGCAACGGAAGAATTGAATAGCGTTGGACAAATCTATATTGTTGGAGCAAAAGAAAACGAAAAAGGTGAGTTACTAATCGTCGATTTGTCTACAGAGTTAGCAAATGTTGTTGAAGTAAGGCCGGGAGAATATTATAAACAACCAGATCTTTGGATGAAAGCATACGATAAGGTAATGAGCACGAAAAAGGCAAATATGACAGAAGTATATGAGGACGTATTAGGAACATGGGTAACGATATTAGAGCCAATTAAAGATGGAGACGGAAATATTGTGGCAATTGTTGCTGCCGATGTAGATGCCTCTATTGTTCCTATTACAAAGGAAAAATTCATTATACAAGGTTTAATGTTTATTTGTATTTCTGTTTTAATTGCAACTGTTATTCAATTCTTAATCGTACGTAACGCACTTGCTCCATTGCGGGATTTACGTGAAGGATTACGCAGAGTTGGTGAAGGTGATTTAAGTATTAAATTAGAGGAAAGACCAGATGATATTGGTATTATTAATGCGTATTTTAATAATACCATCGAGAAGTTTAAAGGAATTATAGATAAAGTAAAGCAGACAGCAGAACAGGTTTCCGCATCTTCACAAGAATTGTCAGTGAGTACGAAAGAAAATAGCATGGCAGTCCAAGGAATCGTAAGTTCTATAGTTGAGTTAAGGGCTGGCGTTCAATTGCAAGAAACGTCAGTACCAAAGTATTTAGATATTGTATATGAAATGGAAGATAGGATGGAAGAGATCACTAATATTGCAAAACAAATGACGAAAGAGTCTGAAGGTACGAAGCATCATTCAGAAAAAGGAAATGGTATTATTGAACAGACGATGAATCAAATGAACATAATACAAAATGCAGTACAAGATTTATCTTCTATCATTTATTCTTTGGAAGTAAGATCAAAAGAAATTAGTGATATTGTAACTGTAATTACAAGTATTTCAAATCAAGCGAATTCGCTAGCTTTACATGCTACTATTGAAGCTTCACGTGCTGAGGAAACTGGAGAGGGATTTGCCGTTGTTGCTGATGAAGTGCGTAAATTAGCAGAGCAGACGGAAGCATCAGCAAAAGATATAGCAAAATTAATAGGGGAAACACAAGCCGGAACGGAAGAAGCTGTTGTTTCAATGCAAAAAACCTCAAAAGAAATAGAGTCTGGAATGAAACTTGTTGAAAGTAGTGGTGCTTTCTTTGAAAAAATTTCGAAATCAGCACAAACTGTTACCAATCAAGTTGGAGTTGTTTCTAGCAATTCAAATAATATATTGCAAAATAGCCAAAATATTGTTCGTGTTGTAAATGAACTATCACTTATTGCAAATAAGTATGCGAATAGTAGTAGTAATGTTGAAGAAAGTATGAAAGAACAGGAAATGTCTGTACAGGATATTGCTGAATTAGCCAGTTCTTTAAGCTGGCTCTCACAGGAGCTACAAGAGTTAATTGGGGAATTCAAAAGTTAAATGAAATGATTATACATGCTTTTGTTTGTTCAATAAAATAAATCATGCTACAATGAAAACGAATTAAGGACCGGGGAGCCAATTGGCTGAGAGGATGTGAGCAAACATCGACCCTCAACCTGATCTGGATAATGCCAGCGTAGGGAGTTACTTAAAGTGATGTAGCATATGTTATTCTATAATAACTTGCATACAAGGCTTTCCTACGCAGTAGGAAAGCCTTTTCTTGTTTTAAAATTTAATTTCATAAGGGGGATTTTACTATGTCACAACAAGTTACAATTTCGTTTTCAGTAGTACCACAAGCAAAGAACAAAGACGTGTATTCTGTTGTTGATAAAGCGATTGAGGTTGTACAACAATCGGGAGTTCGTTATGAAGTAGGGGCAATGGAAACAACGCTGGAAGGAGAATTAGATGTACTTCTTGATATCATTAAACGTGCACAACAAGCTTGTGTGGATGCTGGAGCAGAAGAAGTGATTACTTCTATTAAAATCCATTATCGTCCAAGCACTGGTGTAACGATAGATGAAAAAGTTTGGAAGTACCGTGATGAATATGCAAAACCAGAAGCAATCTAAAATAATTACAGCAATTTGGCTTATCCTTCTCATTGCGATATGGGAAGGATCTGTTTCATTATTTAAAATTGAACCGTGGATTTTACCGAAGCCTTCTGCCATTGTTCAAGAATTAATTGGAATGAAAGATTTACTATTACCGAATACGATGCAGACGCTGCAAGAGGTTATAATTGGACTTTTCTTTGCGATTTTAATTGGGACGAGCATTGCAATTCTTATGGACGTTATCCCTTTATTTCGTATTTTAATAAATCCGTTGCTTGTTATTTCGCAAACGATTCCAATCGTTGTACTTGCACCGTTATTTATTATTTGGTTTGGATATGGAATGCTACCGAAAGTAATGGTAGTCATACTCGTTTGTTTCTTCCCGATTGCGCTTAGCATTTTAGAAGGTTTTCAAACGGTAGATAAAAATATGTTGAAGTTGTTGCAAACGATGAAGGCAACGAAATGGCAAGTTTACCAGAAAGTAAAGTTTCCAGCAGTGCTTCCATACTTTTTCTCCGGTTTAAAAATTGCAGTTACATATAGCGTAATGGGAGCGATTATTGGAGAATGGCTCGGTGCCAGTGAAGGATTAGGAGTTATGCTTACAAGGGCTACGAAATCCTTTTTAACAGCCCGAGTATTTGGTGTTGCAGCAATTATTGTTATGGTGACATTATGTCTGTATTTTATCGTGGAGTTTATGGCAAGAATAACAGCACCATGGATATATAGAAAGGACGGCAGAAAATGAAAAAAGGTTTAAAAGTTATGTTGGCTGCCTTATTAGCGGTAGGTGTGGCTGGATGTAATCCGGCGAAGAAAGAAGAAAGTGCAAGTAAAGATCAAAAAGTAAAAGTAGTGCTAGATTGGTTTCCAAATACGAATCATACTGGCTTATATGTAGCGAAAGCGAAAGATTATTATAAAAAGCAAGGCTTAGATGTAGAAATTATTCAGCCTGGTGATAATGTGACGGCAGAGCAAATGATAGCTTCAGGAAAAGCTGACTTCGCAATAAGCGCGCAAGAAAATGTAACGTTGGCTCGTGTGGAAGGTATTCCTGTTGTATCAGTAGGAGCGATTATTCAGCATAATACTTCAGCTTTTGCATCGCTTAAGAAAGATAACATGACTTCGCCGAAAGATTTTGAAGGTAAACGTTATGGTGGCTGGGGAGGACCAGCGGAAGAAGCTACATTAAAGACAATTATGGAGAAAAATCAAGCCGATTTTAATAAAGTGGAAAAAATCATCTTAGGACAAACAGATTTCTTTAAATCAATTGGTCGTGATGCAGACTTTGAATGGATATATTACGGATGGGACGGTATTGAAGCGAAGCGCCAAGGAAAAGAGTTAAATACGATTATGGTGAAAGACTTAGACCCAGCGCTTGATTTCTATAGTCCTGTTATTATTACGAGTGAAAAACATACGAAGCAAGATAAAGACTTTGTGAAAAAGTTTATGAGTGCAACGACAGAGGGGTATAATTTTGCAATTAAAGAACCGAAAGAAGCTGCTGATATTTTAATTAAAGCCGTTCCAGATGTAAATAAAGAGTTAGTACAAGAAAGTCAAAAATGGTTAAGTACGAAGTATCAAGATGATGCAAAAGCGTGGGGAGTACAGAAGGAAGAAGTTTGGACGAATTACATGAATTTCTTATATGATAACAAAGTTATTAAGAAGAAAATTGATGTGAAAGATGCCTTTACAAATGAGTTCCTTCCAAGTGAAAAATGAGCGGATTACAAATAAAAGATATTGTGAAATCTTTCGATGGAAAGAATGTATTAGCAAATATTAGTGCTTCTATACGAGAGGGAGAGTTCGTTTCTTTTGTAGGACCGAGTGGTTGCGGGAAAAGTACACTATTAAATATGATCGCAAATGTTGAAAATCCAACAAGTGGAAGTGTAACGTATAACGATAAGCAAATGCAAGAGCAAGATGTTGTAAGTTATATGCCGCAGCAGGATTTATTACTACCGTGGCGGTCAGCTTTGCAAAATATCGTCCTTCCGTTAGAAATTGAAGGAAAGCCAAAAAAACAAAGGCTAACAGAAGGAATGGAAGCATTAAAGCAGTTTGAACTAGATGAATATGCAGACCATTATCCAGATGAATTGTCTGGTGGTATGCGTCAAAGAATTAGTTTTCTGCGCACATATTTATGTGAAAAGCCAATTATGTTACTTGATGAGCCTTTTGGTAAATTAGATGCTTTTACAAAAATGGAAGTACATAGCTGGCTTTTAAACTCTTGGCACCAAGAGAAGCAAACAATCGTTATGGTTACACACGACTTAGATGAGGCAATCTTGCTTTCGGATCGCGTATTTATTTTATCTCAAAGACCAGCATCAATAGTTGGTGAGGTACAAGTGAAATTACCTAGGCCGAGAACGATGGATATGTTAACATCACTTGAGTTAAAGAAGGATAAGGAAGAAATTTTGAGAGTATTAGCACCTTATATGAAAAAATAGAAAAAGTCTTTTAACAGTTTTTAGTATAATTACTGTTAAGAGGCTTTTTTATATAGGGGGAGAAAGATGAAATCTATAGAGCAAATAGTGGATGAATTAACAGCAGATAATCTCGAAGAAGGAAAATCTTTATTAAAAAATCATATTTTATTAATGAAGTATGGTATGGAACATCATGAATTAAACGAAGAAGAAATGACAGAAATTTTAAAGTGGGTTCAAGGCCGGGATCAATTGAGAAAAGATGTTCCAGAATTACGTGATTTACATTTAATTAAAAAGTTTCAAGCGGTATTAGATGAATTTATTCATTCAATAATTTTAAATGGTTATGTAGAAGACGCGGTAGAAATTCTAGAGAGTGTATTAAAAAGTATGGGGGCAGTCGCTCATATTGTAAAAATTATGTTTATTGGCAAAAGGAAAGTTAATAGAAATTCTTTAGAAATGGTAGAAGAGTTGAAACGAGAGTGCTACAACTTAATGGAACAGCGTGCTGCTGTCGGGTTACATGCTCAAATCTTTCACGTTTTAGGTTTCATTCATTCGGTTCAGTTTGATTTAGAAGAAAGGTCACAGGAACATGGGCGAAGTGTAATAGGATTTTTAACAGATTTTAAAACGAATGAATTGAAGTCTGTGCAACAATTTCAAACTGAAGATCATATCCCAGAAGTGAAAAATATAGTGAGTAAAGAGTATGGGATAGAATTACAAAGAAGAATTTATATGTGGAAATCGTTAACAATTATCTTTACAAGTCCATATGCATTAGAAAAGATGTATAAAGAAATTTATGCAGAGAACGATAAAACGTAGAAGGAACAAAAAGAACAATAGAGAATAGAATATAAAAGAGTAGTTTATACTCTTAATATAACGAATGTTAAAGGAGTGAAAGGATAAAATGACTTTATCAACTGTTCTTCAAATGGTTTTAGCTTGATAAGGGAGAAGTCTGCCCATTTTTATCGGTTAAGCTAAATTGAAGACAGCAGGTAAAGAACCTTAATCCTTTTTTACGATAATATGTAATGGGTAAGGTGTATTCACCTTACCCATTTTTTATATGCACAATTAAATAAGGCTTTATACTGTTGCTCTCTCTATTTAGCTTATGGACTATAAGTAGAGGAGAGAAAAAAATGAGTATATTAACGGTAGAAAATGTAAGTCATTCGTATGGTGAGAAGACCATTTTATATAATGCATGTTTTCGATTATTGAAGGGCGAACATGTTGGGTTAGTAGGGCAAAATGGAATTGGAAAATCAACATTGTTAAAGATTTTAACAGGAGAACTTATACATGATGAGGGGAATATTGAATGGTTTCCTCATGTGAAGGTAGGTTTTTTACAGCAGCATATAGATTTACAAGAAGGAATTACAATTGAGGGATACTTGCAAAGTGCATTTGCTGATTTGTATGTGATTGAATGCGAAATGTTAAAAATTGCTGAAGAAATGAATGGAGCAGGAGAAGTAGAAAAACTGTTAGTAAAGTATGGAGAATTACAAACTATATTGGAAAGCTCTAATTTCTATCACATTCATACAGAAGTTGAAGAAGTAGCAATCGGTTTAGGTTTATTTGAAATAGGTTTGAAAAAGGATGTATCGAAGTTAAGTGGGGGACAGCGAACAAAGTTATTACTTGGGAAGCTTCTTTTAGAAAAAGCTGATGTTTTATTACTAGATGAGCCAACAAATTATTTAGACACAGCCCATATAGAATGGTTGCAATCGTATTTGAGACTATATGAAAAAGCTTATGTAATCATTTCGCATGACGAATTATTTTTGAACAGTATTACAAATGTTATTTTTCATCTAGAAGGAGGGAAAGTGAAGCGATACCTAGGAAACTATGAAAAGTTTGTACAAAGTTATCAAGTGCAAAAGAAACAATTGCAATCGGCGTATGTGAAACAACAAAAAGAAATCTCTCAGTTAGAAACGTTTATTCAAAAAAATAAAATTCGTAAAGCGAAACAGGCTAAAAGTCGAGAGAAAGTATTGGAGAAAATGCAAAGGATTGAAAAGATTCATCCTGTACCTCGATCCCGTTTTGATTTCAATGTTTATGAGGAGCCGGTGAGTCGTATATTGCAAGCTGAGAAACTAAGGATAGGTTATAGTGATCCGTTATGCCCAGAGTTGAATTTACAAGTGAAAAAAGGAGAAAAGATAGCGATTATTGGTCATAATGGAATTGGAAAAACGACGATGTTAAAAACATTATTAGGTCAAATTAAGCCGCTAAGCGGTTCCATTTCTGTTGGAGAACGAGTAAACCCTGCGTATTTTGCCCAGGAAGAGTTTGCTTCAGAAACAACACCCTTAGAGAAAGTTTGGGCAGAGCGACCAGATATGACAAAGAAAGAAGTGCGCCAAGCATTAGCGAAGTGTGGATTGAAAGAAGAACATGTATTAAAATCTATTCGTTTATTAAGCGGAGGGGAACAAACGAAAGTACGTTTATGTGAACTTATCGTAAAGAAAAGTAATGTTTTAATTTTAGATGAACCAACTAATCATTTGGATATAGAAACAAAGAAAGCGTTGCAGGAAGCGCTACAACGATATAAAGGAACCGTTTTACTTGTATCACATGAGCCTTCTTTTTATGAAGCATGGATAACAAAAGTGTGGAATATAGAAGAATGGAACGCTGAACAATATGAATAAAGAAAAGGCATTAGCTTGTATAAGCTAATGCCTTTTCTTTGTGATTAACATGATTTTCGAGAACTCTTACATGAGAATTGTATGAAGAAGCACTCTTATGGTGCGCTTATAAGCGTGCTTTTTCTTTTGTTATGTTTATATTTATAATAATACTAGATGCCTTTCCCTAATAGGCGACTATCTTTCTTTATGTATATATAGATAGTTTGAAATGGAATAAAAATAATTCCTATATGTAAAGGATAATGTGATTAGTATAGGAAGACAATAGAGCTTAAAGGAAATTCATGTAAAATTCAGATGAACTTCACACGAACTTCATATTGGAAACTAAATATGATTATAATAGGTTATTATAATGTTTCTTTGTGATTTTTCATAAAATTAAAAGTTTGAATTTAGGAGAGAGGAATCAAACCTAAATTCAAACTTTAGTGAAATAATTAGTGGAAGTTACGTTTAGTTTTCGCTAATGGATGCATTTACAAGTTCAGCAGGAGTGCCTGTTCCTGCTCCTCCGATTGTAATCGATCCACCAGGAGGAATTTGACCATTCCATCCTGCATTCGTAATTACGTAATGATTATTTATTTTACTACTAATTTTAGAATCCCAAACTTGTGTTAAATTGCCGTTATAATCAAATTCTAATTTCCAGTTTTTAATAGGGGTCGTTCCACATGCCCATCAACTTAAGAACGAAAACAAAATGAACTTTCGTTCAAACAAACTAAAAAACACGTAATGTACTT
>NZ_JAQFUY010000052.1:0-20333 GCF_027716745.1 Bacillus cereus group sp. Bc010 | reverse complement strand
GACAACTTCATGACAGCAGAAAAAGCTTTAGAATACGGTTTAATCGATAAGATCTTTACAAATCGTTAATAACTAAAAGCAGAAGCGGCTCGTTCAGAATCGCAGGGTGTTGGAGCTTTTACATCCGAGGCGTTTTTTGCCTCGAATGTAAAAGCGAAACAACCGGAGATTCTAGCCGCTGGAGCTGGATAGATTAAAAGCAGAAGTGCCCTATAACAGGGCGCTTTTTTTATATGCTGTTCTCCGCCCACATACCCCACCTAGTATCAACCGAAATATATCGGCGATTTTTCAAATATATCGACCGTAACTCCAATTATATCGGCGATTATTTTAATATATCGACGTTTCGACACAACTTATCGACTTACCGACAATTCTCGACAAGTACGCACACCCCACATACCCCCACCAACAAGCCCCAAACAACAAAAAAGCTATCGCACATGCGCGATAGCTTCTTATTGTACATATGCAGCTAACGCCTCTAAAGCCTCTTCTGCATCTGAACCTTCTGTTGTAATTGTTATCATGCTACCAGTTCCAATTGCTAAGCTCATAATCCCCATTATGCTCTTTGCATTTACTGTCTTTCCATCTTTCTCGATGAAGATATCTGCATGAAAGCGATTGGCCTCTTGTACAAACAACGCAGCCGGACGTGCTTGTAAACCGTTTTTTAATGAAACCTGAACTCTTTTTTGAACCACAGCTCCATTTCCCCTTTAACCTCTTATTTTTTTGCTACCGTTTCCCCCGCGCGTAATTTCTCTGCAATATCATCGATTTTACGCAAACGATGATTAATACCCGATTTACTAATTTTCCCTCCGGATACCATCTCACCTAACTCTTTCAATGTTACATCTTGATAATCTCTTCGTAGTTGCGCAATTTCTCGTAGTTTATCCGGCAATATATCAAGACCAACCGTCTCATCAATATAACGGATATTTTCAATCTGCCTTAGCGCTGCACCAATTGTTTTATTTAAATTAGCTGTTTCGCAGTTCACTAAGCGATTTACAGAATTACGCATATCACGTACGATTCGAATGTCTTCAAATCTTAAAAGTGCATTATGAGCACCTATAATATTTAAAAACTCTGTAATCTTTTCTGCTTCTTTCAAATACGTAATGTACCCTTTTCTTCTTTCCAACGTCTTACTATTTAAATCAAATCCGTTCATCAGTTCACATATAGCATCATTATGTTCCTTATATAACGAAAAGATCTCTAAATGATAAGATGATGTTTCTGGGTTATTTACTGAACCACCTGCTAAAAATGCACCGCGTAAATACGATCGTTTACAACATTTCTTCTCAATTAATTCTTGTGATATATTTCGAATAAATGAAAAGTCGTCTCGAACGATATGAAGATCAGCTAATATTTCGCGCGACTTCTCAACAAGCCTTACGATATATACATTGTTTTTCTTCAATCGCATTTTTTTACGAACAAGTAATTCTACCGTCACGTCATATCCTTTTTTCAAAAGCGTATAAATCCTTCTTGCAATTGCCGCATTTTCCGTTTGAATATCGATTGATAGACGACGATTTGAAAAAGAAAGCGATCCGTTCATGCGAAGTAACGCTGATAATTCTGCTTTCTCACAGCATTCCTTCATCTCCAGATTCGTCAATTCTTTCTTTGTTTCTGATGCAAATGACACAGTCAACACCTCCTTATACGATTATTGTGGAACAAAAATCTTGTCCTATATGAAATGAGGAGCGTTACCTCAAACGAGGCAACGCACATCTACAACAGTGAATATAAAATAGAAGCTAATTTTAATGTATCGTGTCTTACAACACGGTCATCATACTTCGCTAATTGATCTTGAATCACATTAATATTATTTTCAGTAAAACGCTCTTCATCTACTACAACTGGCGCCGACATTTCTTCCTCATATAACTGACGTAATTCACAAGGAATATCACGGTTATTTACAATTGCAGTATCGATAAATGGTTCACCTAAATGATCATGTAACGCCTGCACATGGTCAAACGCAGTATATCCCATCGTTTCACCAGCTTGCGTCATAACATTACACACATATACCTTCTTTGCTTTTGCAGCAAGAACAGCGTCCCCAATTTTGTTAACAACTAAATTCGGTAATATACTCGTATACAAACTTCCTGGACCGAAAACAAGTAAATCAGCTCGTTTAATTTCAGTCAACGTTTCATGTAACGGTTCTACATCTTCTGGAGTTAAAAAGACACGGTTAATCTTCTTTCCGAAATAAGGAATCTTTGACTCACCTGTTACAATTTCTCCATCTTCTAGTTCCGCATGCAGTACTGCACTTTGATTCGCTGCTGGTAATACACGTCCTCTAACATTTAAAACTTTACTCGTTTCTGTAATAGCGTGGAAGAAGTCTCCTGTAATCGAGGTCATACCTGCCAATAATAAATTTCCTAACGCATGACCTTTCAGCCCATCTCCCGTTGTAAAACGATGCTGAAATAAAGCTTCCACCAGTGGTTCTACATCTGATAACGCAACAAGTACGTTACGAATGTCACCTGGGGGTGGAATTTCTAGCTCATCACGTAATCTACCTGAACTGCCACCATCATCAGCGATTGTAACAACTGCTGTAATATCAACCGGATATTGTTTTAATCCTCGTAATAAAACAGAAAGTCCCGTTCCGCCTCCCATGATAACAATTTTAGGCTTTCTCTCTTTTTTCATCCCTTAATGACCCTTTCTCTTCTCCACATCACGATGAGATACATGAACGCTATACTCTGGTTTCAGATGTTTCCCAAGGTATTCTGTAAGCGTAACAGAACGATGCTGTCCACCTGTACATCCAATTGCAATTACAAGTTGACTCTTGCCTTCTCTTTTATAATGAGGCAGCATGAAAGTGATAAGATCAGTCAATTTCTCTAAAAACTTATGCGTCTCATTAAATTTCAGCACATACGATGAAACTTCTTCATCTAGTCCTGTTAATGGCTTCATATGTGGAATGTAATATGGATTTGGTAAAAAACGAACATCAAATACTAAATCTGCATCAATTGGAATACCGTACTTAAATCCAAATGACATAACATTTACACGAAATGCTTGCTCAGTTTCAGTTGAAAATAGGTGAACAATTTTTTCACGTAATTCTTTCGGTTTTAAATCCGATGTATCAAGCACAATATTCGCGCGTGCCTTCATATCTGTTAATAAATTACGCTCTGCTTCGATTCCCTTTAACGGCAGACCAGTTGGTGCAAGTGGATGCGAGCGTCTCGTTTCTTTATAACGAGTTACAAGCGTGCTATCTTTCGCATCTAAGAATAAAATATGAGGAATAATCCATGTACGTTCTGATAAATCATCAAGCGCTTCCCATAAATGTTCGAAAAACTCTCGGCCACGTAAATCAATACCAAGTGCTACTTTATTCATTTTTCCTTTTGAATCCGCCATAAGCTCAATAAACTTCGGCAATAACATCGGTGGTAAATTATCCACACAGAAATATCCTAAATCTTCAAAACTTTGTAAAGCTACTGTCTTTCCAGCTCCAGACATTCCTGTAATAATTACCATTTTTATATCATTATTCTCTGTCATCGTATCCTCTCCTTGACGGTTTAACTCGGATCTAATCGATATGAAAGCAACTCAAAATCTGGGGTATATACAAATGTACCGTAGATTATGCCATTTCCTTTAATTAAATAATCAATAATGTGATAATCTCCTGGTGCCATTGCTAAATCATCAATTTTATCAAATGTATGCCAACCAATGATGCCTTCTTCGCTCTCTAGTTTGTTTTCTCCTGCAAAATCTGTCGCTAAAAAGGAGAACATCATCCATTCAGAAACAACTTTATCACCTTCTTGGATGACAAAGGTGAAGACCCCCTTTAACGCTGGGTTCTTTAAATAAATACCTGTTTCTTCACGATACTCGCGAACAACGGAATCTCTTACAGTCTCACCACGCTCCATTTTCCCGCCTGGTGCAACCCACCAATTCCGGCGAGGTTTTTGGAGTAAGAGTACTTCATTATCTCTAATTAACACACAGTTTGTCACTCTTTGCATGTTTCTTCACCTCAGCTACTTGCAGCAAATTTCTCACTGCATACTCATTTCATTATACTATCAAAAACAGTTTGCTACAACGAAGGAGCCAGTCCCCCTTTCGCTAAGCACTGCTACTCAACAATTTTAAAAAAGCTTTTTATAACAAGCAATGTAAATGCCTGGACTTTCAGTGAATAGCATGAAAAATCCCCTTAACGACTTTTATCGCCAAGGGGACTCCAGCCCTTACTTCTTACCGAAATAAGTAACAATCGCAAATCCTAAAATAAAGGTAATAATTGAACTTATAATTGAAAATCCTCCAGTTGGAATACCAGGGAAAACAATTACAATCAAACCGATAACTAGTCCAATAATTGCCGCAAATGTCATACTTTTATATCGATCTAATAAGAAACTAATTCCTTTACTACTTACAACGAACCCTACCATAACGCCAGCACCAATAACTGCGATTAAAGGTAAGTTGAGTGTAGTTAAAGCATTAATTGCTGTCGGATACACACCAATAATTAATAAAATAAACGATCCGCTAATTCCAGGAAGTAACATCGCCATACTAGCCATCCATCCTGCGAAAAATAAACCAATTGCATTTAAAATTGTTAACGTCGTAATTGGATCTGCTGTCTTATCTGGTTTAAAGAAAGCTGTAATCGCAACAAGAATTGCTGCAACTATTAATAAAACAATGTGCTTACCTTTAAACGACGACTTTGCATCAGCTTCTCTCATTAACATCGGTAATATACTAATAATTAAACCGAGGAAGAAAAATTGAGTCGGTTCATAATGATTTGCAAGTAAATATTTAATAACGTGACTTAACGTTAAAAACGCTGCTGCCACACCAGCTGCAAGTGGAATTAAAAATCCTAAATGTTTTTTCCATTCACGACTAAAGAATCCGCTAATTGCCGCAAGCAATTGTTCATAAATCCCTAACACAACAGCGATTGTACCGCCGCTCACACCAGGAATTAAATCACTAACGCCCATACAAAATCCACGATATATATTACGCCATTCCATACTGAATAAATTCCTCATTTCTTATAGTGATTTTTTCCGTAAAGTCCAGTATATCAATAAGAAAGCTTATAATCTCAATATTTTTTGACAAAACTTTGACATTTTCACACAAAAAAAAGAAGAAAGCTCCTATCGGTAGCTTTCTTCTCAAAAGGTATATTATCCCTTATTTTTCTGATACAGTTTTTAGTTCTTCTAATAATTCTTCTACGTAATGTTGTGCACTTTGTGCTGCGATACTACCATCACCTGTTGCAGTTACAATTTGACGTAGCATTTTTTCACGAACATCACCTGCTGCGAAAATACCAGGAACTTTCGTTTCCATACGCTCGTTTGTTTCAAGGTAACCATTTTCATTTGTAATACCTAGTTCAACAAATGGTTTTGATAGTGGTAACATACCGATGTATACGAATACGCCGTCAGTTTTGACTTCTTTCTCTTCTCCACTGTTTACATCTACAAGTGTTACACTTCCTACTTTACCATTTGCTTCGTTAATTTCTTTTATCGTGTGGTTCCAAATGAAGTCTACTTTTTCATTTTGGAAAGCACGATCTTGTAAAATTTTCTGTGCACGAAGCGTGTCACGACGGTGAACGATCGTTACTTTTGATGCAAAGCGTGTTAAGAACACACCCTCTTCAACAGCAGAATCTCCGCCGCCAATAACTACAAGTTCTTTACCTTTAAAGAATGCACCATCACATACCGCACAATATGATACACCGCGGCCGCCAAGTTCTGTTTCACCTGGTACACCAATTTTTTTATACTCTGCACCACTTGCAACGATAATTGCACGTGCTTTATATTCTTTTTTGCCAGCAATAATTGTTTTGTATTCTTTACCATCGATGACTTCTTTCACATCACCGTATGCATATTCAGCACCAAATTTCTTCGCATGCTCGAACATTTTATTTGATAAGTCTGGTCCTAAAATAGACTCATAACCTGGGTAGTTTTCTACATCTTCTGTATTTGCCATTTGTCCGCCTGGAATACCACGCTCAAGCATTAATGTGCTTAAATTCGCACGAGATGTATATACTGCAGCTGTCATACCAGCTGGTCCTGCACCAATAATAATGACATCATAAATTTTTTCTTCCGACACACTATTCACTCCTATCCATTCCTACACAATTAAGTTACCCTCATTATACTGTTCGCATCATTTTTTTCCCAATGATTTGCTTATCTATGTGTGCGTACGCTTAACAGCTTGCACATACTTTCGAACAGTCGCTACAGATACATTATACACATCTCCGAGCTCCGACTGTGTCATCTTATTTCCTTGTTCACTGCGTACAATATATTCAACCGCAGCTGACCAGCCGTATACATTTGTAAAAACTGCCCCAGATGTATATAAACGTATGAACGTACAAAACCAAAATTGTAAACACTCTTCGATTAATTCATCATCTTTTTTCGTATAATTGTATAAAGCATCCGCGATTCGCGCGCACTGTTCAAATTGCTGTAAATCAGCCGGAATACTCTTATGGCTATTCAGTAAAAAGAAATACTTTGCAAGTTGCGATACGATCGGAACACCATTCTTCGCCTGCGTTACATCAAAGAAGAATCCAACCTTCTCTGGCGTTGATAATTCATTCATTAAATATAAAGCTAGCATTTGTTCCTCTAGCGTCGCACTTTGCTGAAATGATTTTCGTAATTCTTCAAATAACACGTTTTGTCCTTCATCCGCTAAATTCAATGCATTCCACGGTTCTTTTCCCTTTTTATCAGGGTGCAATTCTACAACATGTTGCCACATTTTTTCAGCTACTTGCTGATCTTTTACCATATACGCAGAATATGCAAACCAATAATAAAAACTAACGTCTCCTTCGTATCCTTGACGCTTTAATAATTTGAACCATTTATATGCAGGCTCGAAATGACCAATTGTTGCAAGTGTCGTCCCAAGTTTCAAACGATGTTCAAACGAAATCGGATATACCGAAACTAACTGAGCAGCTAACGCCTCTACCTGTTTATGCTCTCCAATTGAATATAGAAAAATAAGTGTATTACAAAGCGCATGTATATTACCAGGATTTTTCTCTAAAATCATTTCCGTTAATTTCAGCGCCTTATCTACATTACCAGATTGAAAATGCGCAATGGCTAAATTATTATGCCCCGACCAAAATTCCGGATAATCTTTCGTAACAATTTCTAATGTAGCAATTGCTTCTTCCAATTGTCCGTTACGAATATAACGATTGGCTTCTTCCTGCATAACAATTAAATCATCTTCATCCTCAATCTCTTCCGCACCCATCGCTTCTTCTTCCATAATTTCAAGTAATTCTAATGTATCTTCAACAAATTCCTTCTCTTCTGCAACTTCTAAATAGCGATCCGCATACTTCTTCGCCTGCTGAAATAGCCCCATATATGCATAATTATTTGCAATAAAATAATAACACTGTTCAAGTTCTGGATTAGATCTAACAAGCTTAAAGAAGGTTTGATTCGACTCTTGATATTCACCAGCCTCAGATAATACTGTTGCTAATTGACATAAAATAAACGGCTCCTTCTCACTTTGTGCCGCTCTTCGAAAATATTTAATTGCATCTTGCAATTTTTGTCCTTTGTAAGCCCTCATCCCTTTTTTATAAAAGAAGTCCGCTAATTGATTAAAAGAGATAACTTGTCCGTTCTCCTTATATATTCTTTGATTTTTCCCCATATATCCTCCAGTTTTTTGTTTTCTTCGTTCACACATTCTTCTATCTATAAGTATAAACGATTCCGTAAAAAACAAAACAGTATATTATACTCAATTATTTCCTTTTTATTCATTAAAAAAGAAGAGAAATGTTACATTTTTAGCATCAACCTTCTCTAGCATCCATTTCTTCTTTTGTATAAATAACACGCATTGGATTTCCACCTACGAAAGCACCGCTTGGTACATCTTTATGAACGAGTGTACCAGCTGAAACAATCGCACCATCTCCAATTTTCACACCTGGTAATATAGTCGTATTCGCTCCAATCATCACTTCATTTCCTATAACAATCTCTCCAAGTCGATATTCTCGAATTAAATATTCATGTGCTAAAAGCGTTGTATTATAGCCTATAATCGAATTTTCTCCCACAGTTATCTTTTCCGGGAACATAATGTCTGGCATTACCATAAGCGCAAACGATGTTTTCTTTCCTACTTTCATCCGCAAAAATGTGCGGTATAACCAATTCTTGACCGATAAAAAAGGTGTATAACGTGCAATTTGGATAATCATAAAGTTTTTCATTACCTTCCAAAAAGATACTGTTTTATACACATTCCATAATGAATTCTCTCCTGAAACAGGATAGCGCGTTGTCCGTCGCACTTCACTCGCTCCTCTACTTATCTTTACGAACGATTCATGTCGGACAAAATCGGCAATAAATCATTCATTTTATCTAGCATAAAGTCTGGCTTGTAAGCCTCTAAATACGCTCTACCTTTCAACGTCCATGAAACCGCAGCTGTTTTCGTACCCGCATTTTGTCCGCCAACAATATCATGATGATTATCCCCAACCATCAATGCTTCTTCCGGTTTCGCATCTAATAACTGAAGCGCTTTTTGAAGTGGCTCTGGATGTGGTTTCACATGCTCGACATCATCAATTGTCACAACAACATCAAAAAACTCATCAAGCTTTGAAAACTTTAATCCCATTTCAACGGTTTGTCTCGCTTTCGTTGTAACAATACCAACCTTATAACCTTGCTTCTTCAACTCTTGAACTGTTTCATATACAGTTTCATATTCTTCTACTAATTCATCATGATGATCATGGTTAAATTGACGATAGCTTGTAATTAACTCTTCAACCTTACTTTCATCAATCTTGCTGAAAGTATCATGTAAAGATGGACCGATAAATGGCAATACATCTTCACGCTTATATTGATTTGGATAATATGTATGTAAAGTATGTAAAAAAGAAGAAATAATAAGTTCATTTGTATTAATTAACGTTCCATCTAAATCAAATAACACTGTATTTATTTTCATTGCCTTAGTCCTTTCTCTTTCCTGAATATGAAAGAAGCAGCATCTTATAATAAGATGCTACTTTTCTCTAATTTTCTAAATATCTTTTATCAGCTTGCCCCATTTTTCGTCTCACAATAATGAAAATAACAGAAATAACAACAAGTCCAATTGACATTACTTGTGCAATACGAAGTGGCCCTAGCATTAAACTATCTGTACGTAACCCTTCTACGAAGAAGCGCCCTATTGAATACCAAATTAAATATGTGAAGAATAATTCTCCGCGGCGTAAATTCACTTTTCGTAATGCAAGTAGTAAAATTACCCCTGCAAAATTCCATAATGATTCATATAAAAACGTCGGGTGATAGTAAACACCATCAATATACATTTGATTAATAATGAAATCCGGTAAATGAAGGCCTTCTAAAAACTGTCTCGTTACCTCATCACCATGTGCCTCTTGGTTCATAAAGTTTCCCCATCGGCCAATTGCTTGTCCTAGTAAAATACTTGGCGCAGCAATATCCGCCAACTTCCAGAATGAAACTCCGCGGCGTTTCGCAAAAAGAATCCCTGTAATAACAGCCCCGATTAAGCCACCATGAATCGCCAAGCCACCTTGACGAATATTAATAATTTGACTCGGGTTTTGCGCGTAATATTCCCATTCAAAAATAACATAGTACATTCTCGCAAATAGAATAGCGATCGGTACTGCAATTAATACAAGGTCAACAAATGTATCTTTTGGAATACCTAGCCTTTCTCCTTCGCGAGTTGCTAGCCAAAGACCTAATAGCACACCTGTACCGATAATAATCCCGTACCAATAAACAGGAAACGGTCCAAGTTGGATAGCTACGCGGTCAAGCTGTGGTACAGAACCTAACAGCATATGTATGACCTCCCTCTCCAATGTTTACTCCTGATTCCCTAACTCAATCGCACTCATTAATCGTTCTGAGAACTGCTGTGCTGCATTGACTCCCATACGTTTTAAACGGAAGTTCATCGCTGCCACTTCAATAATAACAGCTAAGTTTCGACCAGGACGAACTGGAAGTGTAATCTTCGTAAGTTCTGTATCAATAATCTTCATCTTCTCTTCATCAAGACCTAAGCGATCATAGTTTTTCTTTTGATCCCAAATTTCAAGATTAATAACAAGTGTAATACGCTTATAATTTCGCACTGCCCCTGCACCGAATAACGTCATAACGTTAATAATGCCTAGACCACGAATTTCTAATAAATGCTCAATTAAATCTGGCGAGCTTCCAACTAACATGTCTTCATCTTCTTGGCGAATTTCTACACTATCATCCGCAACAAGGCGATGACCACGTTTCACAAGCTCAAGAGCTGTCTCACTTTTACCGACACCACTTTGTCCTGTAATTAAAACACCAACGCCGTAAATATCAACTAACACACCGTGTACAGCTGTTGTTGGTGCTAACTTACCTTCTAAATAATTTGTTAAACGACTTGATAATCTCGTTGTCGTTTGAGAAGAGCGTAATAAAGGCATGCCTGATTCACGCGATGCTTGCAGCAACTCATCTGGTACATCTTGATTACGAGTTACAATAATACATGGCGTCTCCTCAGTACAAAGCGCTTTCATTCTCTCTTGTTTTTGCTCTGACGTTAACGTGTCAAAGAACGTCAGCTCCGTCTTTCCAAGAAGCTGCACGCGATCAGCTGGATAATATGTAAAAAATCCTGCCATTTCAATACCAGGTCGTGATAAATCACTTGTATCAATCGGACGATGAATTCCTTCTTCACCACTTATTAACTCCAATTGAAATTGTTCAATTAAATCTTTTGTCCTTACTTTCGGCATATGTATAAACCTCCACTCCGCTGCGGGTTCAGTCTCATTTGATGTAAAATTCCATTCTACCGGATATTGTACCATTTTTTTCTGGAAACAAGAAATACGGTTTCTAATAAATAGAAAAAAACATTTCATACATATCATGAAATGTTTTTCTTTTTGTCATTTTCTCTTTTTTTCATATAAAGGTTCCACAATTGCCTTTTCAATAATCATATTAAAAATTGAAATACAAATTGCCGCAACAATCGCTACACCGAAACCTGATATATTAAATGCGTCTCCTAATAATGAATCTGCTATTTTTAACGTAATCGCATTAATAACAATTAAGAAGAAACCGAAAGTTACAACAGTAATTGGTAGCGTAATTAAAATTAAAAACGGTTTTACGAACACATTTAAAACAGCCAAAATAATACTCGCAATAATTGCAGTTTGTATATTTGCTACGTAAAACGCGTCTGGTGCAATCCCTTTTAAAAGTCCCGATACAGCGATTAACACAACACTATTTACAAGAAGTGATACAATCCATCTCATTTTCTTACACATCCTTTTAAACATATATCTTTCATCATACGCTAATAGATAATAAACGCAAGTATCAGCAAACACTTATATCAACTTATTCTACTCTTCACGCTTGTATACCTACCAACATCTCTTTGTGAAATAGGGACCACACCACCTATGTTCATGAATTTTCACAAAGGTCTAAGTGAAATCTTTATCTACAATGTAAATATCGCCTTTATACATATCATCTGTTTCACGTAATATATCATCCATACTTAATACACTTGCATCTTTTATTAATAGTACATCATTACAGTGTTGATAGAAGATGTAGCACTCCTTTTTCAATTCATTATGAAACGCGTTTTCTGCTTCTTTCCCCTTTAAGTATTTCTTTTTCTCTTTTCACATTGTGGTTCTATTAAAATAATTATCGTACTATTCCACCGCTATATTTCAATTCATACACCTTTTCATCACCTATGAGAATAATTTCTTTACCTTGAAAACAATCAAGAGTGCCTTCATACTCATTCTTGAAAATATATGTACCTAATTTATAGTAATTTGGACCACGATAGATAGAATTCGTATCAACTGACCTTAATGCTTGGCGAAGAAAGTTATAAATTGGACCCATGATATCCCAATCTGAGTTTGGGTTAGTGACACCACCTGAATAGACCATTGACCAAATGGGACGATTCTCAAACTCTACAGTTTCTTGTCCAATAAAAAAAGCTGAACCAAAATAAATATCTCGATAAAAATAATCACCGCTACTGTACTCAAGTTGTTTCGATCCGTTTAATAACGCCTGAACCGATGCGTCATCTCCCTGAGATGCATATGTCCTTCTTTTCGCTTCTACAATAAATTGGGCAAGTGATTTATGATTAATTGACATAATCCCCCTCCATTACAATTCCATTTTGATACCTTATAAATTTCTTAAAACCCCATCTTCTCCCCCTATACAATAAAAACCGAGCGTCATTTCAACTCGGTTTTTATTACTAAACTTATTGTGATAACTCTACTTCTTTTATTCTCTCTTTCATTCTTGCTTTATCACGATCTAAAATCTCTTTTAAATACTTACCTGTATACGAGCGCTCTTCTTTCACTACTTGCTCTGGCGTTCCGGAAGCAACGATTTGTCCACCTTTGTCTCCGCCCTCTGGTCCAAGGTCAACGATATAATCCGCTGTTTTAATTACATCTAAATTATGTTCAATTACAAGTACCGTCTCACCGCTCTCAACAAGACGTTGCAACACTTCTAGCAGACGTGCGATATCATGCGCATGTAAACCAGTCGTTGGCTCATCTAAAATGTATAATGTACGACCTGTAGAACGACGGTGTAATTCAGAAGCTAATTTCACACGCTGTGCTTCACCACCAGATAACGTCGTAGCTGGTTGTCCTAATTTCATATAACCAAGCCCTACATCTACAAGCGTTTGAAGTTTACGCTTAATTTTTGGGATATTAGCGAAGAACTCTACCCCGTCTTCAATCGTCATCCCTAACACTTCAGAAATGTTTTTATCTTTATATTTCACTTCTAACGTTTCACGGTTGTAACGTTTACCGTGACAAACTTCACACGGAACGTATACGTCTGGTAAGAAGTGCATTTCGATTTTAATAATTCCATCACCACGGCACGCTTCACAACGTCCACCTTTTACGTTAAAGCTGAAACGTCCTTTTTGATATCCGCGCACTTTCGCTTCATTCGTTTGGGCAAACACATCACGAATATCATCGAACACACCTGTATAAGTCGCAGGGTTAGAACGTGGTGTACGACCGATTGGTGATTGATCAATATCGATTACTTTATCTAAATGCTCAAGACCTTTAATCTCTTTATGCGTACCTGGCTTCGCTTTCGCTTTATATAACTTTTGCGCTAACGATTTATATAGTACTTCATTAATCATCGTACTTTTACCTGATCCAGATACACCTGTTACCGCTACAAACGTACCAAGCGGGAATGACATTTTCGCGTTCTTTAAGTTATTCTCCTTTGCACCGACAATTTCCACTTTTCGTCCGTCACCTTTACGTCTTTCAAGTGGAACTGGAATAAACTCTTTACCGCTTAAATACTTCCCTGTTAGCGAATTCTCATCTTGCATCACTTCAGCTGGTGTACCTGCTGATACGACTTGTCCACCGTGAATACCTGCGCCAGGCCCGATATCAAGTAAATAATCAGCTGCCATCATCGTATCTTCATCATGCTCAACAACAATTAACGTATTACCTAAATCACGCATTTCTTGCAATGTACGAATAAGACGATCGTTATCGCGCTGATGCAAACCGATAGAAGGCTCATCAAGAATGTAAAGTACGCCAGTAAGACGAGAACCAATTTGTGTCGCTAAACGAATACGTTGCGCCTCACCACCTGATAAAGTTCCTGCGGCACGACTTAACGTTAAATAATCTAAACCGACGTTCACTAAGAACCCAACGCGCTCCTGAATTTCTCTTAAAATTAAATGAGCAATTTTTTGTTGTTTCTCTGTTAGCTCCACACTTGAGAAGAATTCCTGTACTTCTTGAACAGAATATTTCGTTACATCAGCAATCGTTTTTCCGCCAACGAAAACAGCTAAACTCTCAGGTTTTAAACGTCCACCTTTACACTTCGGACAAGCTTGTTCTGCCATATACTTTTCCATTTGCTCACGAATGTAATCAGAACTCGTTTCGCGATAACGACGTTCAATATTTGGAATAACACCTTCAAATAAAATCTCATTTTCCTTTACTTGACCAAATTCATTTACATAGCGGAAATAAACTTTCTCTTCACCGCTTCCGTACAACACTTTATCAAATAAATCTTTCGGTATATCTTTCACAGGCACATCCATATCAACGCCGTAGTGATTACATACAGATTGTAAAAGCTGTGGGTAATATTGTGAACTTGTCGGTTCCCAAGGCGCAATCGCATGTTCATTTAATGATAAATCCCAGTTCGGAATAACAAGTTCTAAATCTACCTCTAGCTTTGAGCCAAGTCCATCACAAGAAGGACATGCACCGAACGGACTATTGAATGAGAACATACGCGGCTCTAATTCTCCGATTGAAAAACCACAATGCGGACAAGCATGATGCTCACTAAATAGAAGTTCCTCTTCTCCCATAACATCGATTAACACTCGTCCCCCGCCAAGCTTTAATGCACTTTCAAGTGAATCCGCAAGACGGCTTGCGATTCCTTCTTTTACAACAATACGATCTATTACAACTTCAATGGAATGCTTCTTATTTTTATCTAACGCAATATCTTCAGACACATCAAGCATTTCACCATCAACACGTACACGAACATATCCTTGCTTCTTAATATCTTCAAGTACTTTCACATGTGCACCTTTACGGCCAGAAACGATAGGAGCTAACACTTGTAATTTCGTACGTTCAGGATATTCAAGGACGCGGTCTACCATCTGCTCTACTGTTTGTGATGTAATTTCAATGCCATGATTCGGACAAATTGGCGTACCAATTCGCGCAAATAATAGACGTAAATAATCATAAATCTCCGTTACCGTTCCAACAGTTGAACGCGGATTACGACTCGTCGTTTTTTGATCGATTGAAATTGCTGGTGACAATCCTTCAATCGTATCTACATCCGGTTTATCCATTTGTCCTAAAAACTGGCGTGCATACGCAGATAACGATTCTACGTATCTGCGCTGCCCTTCTGCATAAATCGTATCAAATGCTAATGATGATTTCCCCGAACCAGACAATCCTGTTACAACGACAAGCTGATTTCTCGGAATGGTTACATCAATATTTTTTAAGTTATGTGCTCTAGCACCTTTTACAACGATAAAATCCTTGCTCTTACTCACTCTTTTCACCCTTCCGCTTTTAATTCTAATAGTAAATCTCTTAATTCAGCTGCACGCTCGAAGTCTAACGCTTTTGCTGCTTCTTTCATTTCTGCTTCCATCTTCGCAATTGTCTTTTCACGCTCTTTTTTCGTCATCTTCTTAGCTGGCGTTGCTTCATACGTTTCTGTTTCTTCAGCAGCTGTCGTTGCACGAATTACATCACGCACACCTTTTTGAATCGTTTTCGGCGTAATACCATGCTCTTCATTGTAAGCTTCTTGTATACTACGACGACGCTTCGTTTCTTCAATCGCAATTTCCATCGATCTCGTTATGCGATCTGCGTACATAATAACGCGGCCGTTTTCATTACGTGCTGCACGACCGATTGTTTGAATTAATGAACGTTCTGAACGCAAGAATCCTTCCTTATCAGCATCTAAAATAGCTACAAGTGATACTTCTGGAATATCTAACCCTTCTCGTAATAAGTTAATACCGACAAGAACATCAAACTTACCAAGACGAAGATCCCGAATAATTTCAATACGTTCTAATGTTTTCACTTCAGAATGCAGGTAATTCACCTTAATCCCTACATCTTTTAAGTAGTCTGTTAAATCCTCTGACATCTTCTTCGTTAAAGTTGTAATTAATACACGTTCATTTTTTGCAATGCGATCTTGAATCTCTCCTAATAAATCGTCAATCTGCCCTTCAATTGGTCGTATATCAATTGGCGGATCTAAAAGCCCTGTTGGACGAATAATTTGTTCTATTACTTCTGGCGACTGCTCTAATTCGTACGGTCCCGGTGTTGCTGAAACGTAAATAACTTGATTCGTTTTCTCTTCAAACTCATCAAATGTGAGCGGTCTATTATCTAAAGCTGATGGCAGACGGAATCCATGATCCACAAGTACTTGCTTACGCGCTTGGTCCCCGTTATACATCGCTCTTACTTGCGGCACTGATACGTGCGACTCATCCATAACGATTAAGAAATCTTTCGGGAAATAGTCTAATAACGTATACGGCGTTGCCCCCGCTGGACGGAGTGTTAAATGACGGGAATAGTTTTCAATACCTGAACAAAAGCCCATCTCGCGCATCATTTCTAAATCATAACGTGTGCGCTGCTCTATACGCTGCGCTTCTAACAACTTGCCGTTATCATTTAATTCCTTTAAACGCTCTTCTAGTTCTTTTTCGATATTTTCAATAGCGACCTTCATTTTTTCTTCACGTGTAACGAAGTGAGATGCTGGGAAAATTGCTACATGATCACGTTCTGCTAATACTTCCCCTGTTAACGCATTTACTTCGCGAATACGATCAATTTCATCACCGAAAAACTCAATTCGGATACAATGCTCGTCAAGTGATGCCGGGAAGATTTCAACTACATCTCCGCGCACACGGAATGTACCGCGCTTGAAATCAATATCATTACGTCCATACTGCACATCAACAAGTTCACGAAGCAATTGATTGCGATCCTTCTCCATACCAACTCGAAGTGAAACAACTAACTCGCGGTATTCTTCTGGAGAACCTAAACCATATATGCACGAAACACTCGCAACGATAATTACATCATCCCGTTCAAATAATGCAGACGTTGCCGAGTGACGCAATTTATCAATTTCATCATTAATCTGTGCGTCTTTTTCAATAAACGTATCTGTTTGCGGCACATACGCTTCTGGTTGATAATAATCGTAATAACTAACAAAATATTCAACTGCATTATTTGGGAAAAAGTCCTTCAACTCACTATATAACTGTCCTGCTAACGTTTTATTATGAGCCATGACAAGTGTTGGCTTTTGCACTTCTTTAATGACATTTGAAATCGTAAATGTCTTACCCGTTCCTGTCGCTCCAAGCAACACTTGCTTTTTCTTTCCGCTATTAATTCCCTCTACAAGCTTCTCTATAGCTACCGGCTGATCACCTTGCGGGGAATACGCTGAGACAATTTCAAATTGACGTTCCAAGAAAATCCGACCTCCTCATAAAAATCTGTATTATTATTTTACCACGAATGCCTATAAAAAACCTAAAAAAACGAACAGATATTCGGTAAAGTTTTCGACAATATATACATAGAAAAAGGAAGGAGTATATACTTCCTTCCTCTACTAACTCTATTTTTTAGGTACATATAATACATCATATCCATTGCGCCCATCTTCATTCGTACAATCTATTAGCTTATAAGTGGTTCCTGATTCGCGCTCGTCTTTAACAATACTTTTACAACTATCTTTATATAACCCTTTATTATCACCGGCAAATTGGTCTTTTCTATTATCTGACACATAAAGTATATCGTTCTTACTACGCTCTAACGTTTGAAAAATCGGGTCACCTTCATGGGTATACTGTACAATTCTTATTTTATCAACTTCCCTTTGCTCGACATTCAAAACGAACTTTTCAAATTTATCTAGATTGAGAATTCCTGCTCCCTTTACAATGACATCATTCTTCTTATCAATTGTAGTGTTAGCTTGTGAGCATGCTACTAACATAATCAAAAAACTACATAAACACCCCCACTTTTTCATAAGCATTCCTCTCCTAATCATTTAATTGATATACTCTTCTCTCAACTTATAGCAAATCCTTTTCACGAATAAAAAAACAGCCGCTAGAGTTTCCCCTAACGACCATTTTTCACTTTATTTCTTTCTTCTAAAGAATGCTACTACACCTGAAAGCAGAACTAATAAAGAACCAACTAACGGATAAGCAGATGCGCTTGCTCCTGTTTGTGGTAACTCTTTTGCAGAGTTCGTTCCATTACCTTTATTACTTTCATTATTCGTATTACCTTGACCACCATTATTCCCTTGATTGTTTATAGTATCTTTATTCAAGTTAGTTGTAGTTTTATCATCTTTGCTGCTTGGATCATCCTTACTGTTCTGATCGTCTTTTTCTTTTTGATCATCCTTACTGTCTTGGCCATCCTTACCACCTTGGTCGCCCTTGCCGCCTTGGTCGTCTTTCACTTTCACTGTTACTTCTTTTTCACTAATTACATTTCCATCTTTATCTTTCACAGTTACTGTTCCTTTTCCGTTCTCTTCATCCACTGTGATTTCTACGTTCACTTTCTCTTTATCTTCTTCTTTTAAACCTTCAATCACTTTTGTTTTATCAATCTTATCTTCTTTTACTTTCCCTTCAACAATGTCTTCTTTATTTACTTCAATTTTGTCTTGAATTTCAATCACATTCACTATAATTTCCGCTTCTATTGTTTCATCTGCTTTATCTGTTACTTTGATTTTCACTTTTTGTTCGCCGATTTTACTTGTATCTAAACCTTCTACTACAGCTTTATCTGTTAAATCACCGTCTTCTTTATCTATTACGGATACCTTCGCTTCTTTCTTCACATCAAAGTCTTTCTTACTTTTTTCTACGAAGATTTCGTCTTTGTCCACTTTGATAACTGGTTTTTCATTGATTACCTTGTTATCTTGGCCATTCTTACCATCTTTTCCATCTTGGCCGTCCTTGCCGTTTTGGCCGTCCTTACCACCTTTTCCATCTTTTCCGTCTTGACCGTCTTGGCCGTCCTTACCATCTTGGCCGTCCTTGCCGTTTTGGCCGTCCTTACCGTCTTGGCCGTCCTTGCCATCTTGGCCGTCCTTGCCGTTTTGGCCGTCCTTACCATCTTTTCCATCTTGACCGTCCTTACCGTCTTGGCCGTCCTTGCCATCTTGACCGTCCTTACCGTCTTGGCCGCCCTTGCCGTTTTGGCCGTCCTTACCGTCTTGACCATCTTTTCCATCTTGACCGTCCTTACCATCTTGGCCGTCCTTGCCGTTTTGGCCGTCCTTACCGTCTTGGCCGTCCTTGCCATCTTGGCCGTCCTTGCCGTTTTGGCCGTCCTTACCATCTTTTCCATCTTGACCGTCCTTACCGTCTTGGCCGTCCTTGCCATCTTGACCGTCCTTACCGTCTTGACCATCCTTGCCATCTTGACCGTCCTTACCGTCTTGGCCGTCCTTGCCATCTTGGCCGTCCTTACCGTCTTGACCATCCTTTCCATCTTGACCGTCCTTACCGTCTTGGCCGTCCTTGCCATCTTGGCCGTCCTTGCCGTCTTGGCCATCTTTTCCGTCTTGGCCATCTTTTCCGTCTTGGCCGTCCTTTCCATCTTTTCCAGTCTGATCATCTTTGCTGCCTTGGTCATCCTTCACTTTCACAATGACCTCTTTTTTACTAATTGTATTTCCATCTTTATCTTTCACAGTTACTGTTCCTTTTCCGTTCTCTTCATCCACTGTGATTTCTACGTTCACTTTCTCTTTGTCTTCTTCTTTTAAACCTTCAATCACTTTTGTTTTATCAATCTTATCTTCTTTTACTTTACCATCGACGATATCTTCTTTATTTATTTCAATGTTATCTTTCACATCGATGACATTCACTGTAATTTCTTTCTCACTTGTACCCGCATCTTTATCCATTACTTTTACTTTCACTTTTTGTTCGCCAATTTTACTTGTATCTAAACCTTCTACTACAGCTTTATCTGTTAAATCACCGTCTTCTTTATCTATTACGGATACCTTCGCTTCTTTCTTCACATCAAAGTCTTTCTTACCTTTTTCTACGAAGATTTCGTCTTTGTCCACTTTGATAACTGGTTTTTCATTGATTGCTTTGTTATCTTGATCATCTTTGCCGTTCTGATCATCCTTACCGCCTTGGTCGTCCTTACCGGCCTTGGTCATCCTTGCCGCCTTGGTCGTCCTTACCGCGCCTTTGTCATCCTTACCGCCTTGGTCGTCCTTACCGCCTTGGTCATCCTTGCCGCCTTGGTCGTCCTTACCGCGCCTTGGTCATCCTTACCGCCTTGGTCGTCCTTACCGCCTTGGTCATCCTTGCCGCCTTGGTCATCCTTACCGCCT
>NZ_JAQFUY010000051.1:0-21392 GCF_027716745.1 Bacillus cereus group sp. Bc010 | reverse complement strand
CACCTATCCCCTAAAGAATTTAGGGAACAAGTGGTTTAGGTGTTTTGATTGGTGTCCCGTTTTCGGGGGTCACTTCACTTCATAATGAGCGGTGTTTTTCTATGCTTTTTGTAATTGTAATTCTTCACGTTCCATTATTCTTCTTAATACAATTGTTTGTGTCATTGTAAATAAGTTACCTGTTATCCAGTACAACACAAGACCCGATGGTGCCGCAAATCCCATAAATAAAATCATTGCCGGCATCATAATTTGCTGCATTTTCAGCATCTGTACTTGTTCTCCAGCTGTAATATTAGACTGGAAAACCTTCATCTGAATAAATGTCGTTAACGCTGCAATAATCGGTAATATATGATAAGGATCTGCATGTCCTAAGTTCACCCATAAAAACGAAGATGTGCGAATCTCCTCTGTTCGGCTAATGGCATAATACAAAGCAGAGAAAATCGGCATTTGTATAAAGATTGGCCAGCAACCAGCAAGTGGATTCCAACCGCCTGATTTCATTAGTTCTGACATTTCTTTTTGATACTGTTTTTGTTTTTCAAGATCTTTACTTACATCACCGTATTTTTTCTTTAACTTCTGCAATTCAGGTTGCATTTTCTTCATTTTCGCTTGGCTACGATATTGCGAAACAGCTAATGGAATCATTGCTGAACGAATAACGAGCGTCATAATAATGATAGCAATCCCGAAGCTAGCTCCCGGTATATGATGAGCAACAAATTGAATCATAAACGAGATTGGATATACAAAATAATGATCCCAAATTCCCGTACTATGTGCATCAATTGGGGCTGCATTACTGCAACCAGATAAAACAAAAACAAGTAATAATGATAAACTAACGAGCGCAGTTCGGTATGATTTTAACATGTTCATTCCTCCAATGTTTCGTAATTATTTAGCGAAACATTGGTGTATACGGACCGACCTCGTCATTCTCTTCACTCGATTCTTGTCTGCGTACAGAACGAATCATTCCATATTTATAAAAAATCGAAAATAGCGGTACATTCCCCGCACTATCTTCACATGTATCAACTAACGCAAATGCTCTTTGTCTACCGCTTGATGCTTGCTGACGCACAAAGCGAGAAACGTTAGCAAGGAAGAAAACTTCTAATAAACAAAGTGCTGTCGTTACAAACGATATATATAGAATCGCATCCTGCAATAAAAATTCCATCGCTTCACATCCTTAATAAGGTCATTTTAGCACATTCGGCAAACATTCTCTATTTCCTTTTATCGTCAAAAAAAGTATTTTGCATATTTTCTCAAGAAAACAATAATTAAGAAACATTGTATTCGCTTTCTTTAGTATATTCACACACATCAATGAATAGGCTTGATTTATTAGAAATTTATAAAATTTTTGCATTATAATAAAACTATTGCCAGTTTTTGAAAAAACCTTTATTCTCTTCTTGTAATCAAAAATGAATATGGAGATGAAACATACTATGGGTCAACTAGGAGACGCCGATTACGTTCCCGACACCGCCTTTTTATCCTTCCCAGCAGCTAAAACATTTCACTTAGAATTTATCATACAGTTGGTTGTTATTTTCGTAGCTTCTATTTTGTATGCAATTTCTATGAATATGTTCTTTATCCCGCATAACATGATTAGCGGTGGATTCGCTGGAGTAGGGATGATTATCGGTTATTTAATGCACTACAATATTGGTGCACTTATCTTTTTACTAAACATTCCTCTTCTTATTTTAAGTCACTTTTACTTAGGCAAGAAGACAACCTTTTTAACAGCGTACTTTGTAGCTGTATCATCATTAGCGATGAACATTATCCCTGTACACCAAGTTTCAGACGATATTTTACTATCTTCTGTATTCGGCGGTGTAATCTGCGGAGCAGCTTCAGGAATCATATTCCGATTTGCTTCTTCAACAGGTGGATTTGATGTCGTTGGATTGATTGTAGCGAAATATCGCGATGTTTCAATTGGAGCAATCATATTTGTATTCAACTTAATCTTACTTGTTGTAGCAGGATTTATTTTCGGATGGGATATTACACTTTATACGTTAATTAGTCGATTTGTAGTCAGCAAAGTGATTGATGCTGTGCATACGAAACATATTAAATTGACGATAATGACAATTACAGAAAAAGGCGAGGAAATAAAAAGCGCCCTACTACATCACGGCATACGTGGCGTGACGATGGTAGATGCTGTCGGCGGCTATACAAACCATAAGAAAAAAATGATTTACACTGTCGTGACTCGCTATGAGTTAGGCGAAATGAAACGTATTATCCGTCAAGTGGATAACAAAGCATTTATGAATATTACTGAAACAGTTGAAATTGTCGGCCGTTTCAAACGTATATAAAAAAGCGCAAGGAATGGTATTTCCTTGCGCTTTTTATTTTTTACACTTATTACAAAATCAGATAATTCTATTATTATGCCTCTAAATATGTTATAATGAAAACAGACTCACAAAAAAAGAGTATATAGACTTGGAAGTTTCTCTTATTTTACAAGCAAAAAGAAACGAGCAGTCGGGTATATTTCAGACATCATACACGTAACGGTTTAAAAAACCGATCACTCTTCAATAATCTTTTTATAAAAAGATACGTACAACTAAAACTCACTTCAATATACTATACCTACCTTTTTGACTTCCAAATCATCTTATTACATAAGGAGATGAACATATGAATCAATATATACGATATACAATAGCTGTCCTGTTTGCTATTATCGGCGGAACAATCTGCTTCTGGACAAACACTCAGCTTGGAGAGAATATCATTTTTAATGGAATCGAAACACTTGTAAGCGCTTCAATTTTAGGTGGATACATTTTCTTCCTCTTTAATCCAGAAGAAAATGCGCAAAAAACAATGTTATTAACAATGATCGGAATCGTTGGCGGATGTATTTCCTACTCAATGACTAACTATACATTACCACTTCAATTAAGCTCAGCTTTCTTCCACGGTCTATGGACTTGGTTCATTGCATTCTGTCTAGCTGATGTATTCAACCTATTACAAGACAACGAAGAAGAAAACGGTCGCCAAATTGAAAGTAACTCGTAAGCTGGAAGGGATTCTTCCAGCTTTTTTTATGTTGGTTTGCATACCACGGCATCACAATAAAAAGAAGTTACCCTCACGGCAACTTCTTTCCCATATACCCCATCCAGTATCAACCGGATTATATCAGCGATTTTTCAAATATATCGACGATTTCTCCACTTATATCAGCGATTTTTTCATTATATCGACGGTTCGACACAGGATATCGACTTACCGACATTTTTCGACAATCAATTTTCATCTATATACCTCCGCTCGGAATCCGAAACGAAACGTGTGCCCCGCCTCTCACCTCACTATTTTCTACCTGAGTTTTACCACCATGCTTCTCAACAATTGTCTTAGCAATATATAACCCGAGTCCAAAATGCTCCTTGCTTCCTGAACGCGACTGATCTCCCTGATAAAAACGTTGTAATACTTTTTTCAAATCTCCTTCTTGAAACCCAGGCCCTGAATCATATACATGAAACTCTATTGCGTCATGCCAAGCACATACTTTCAAAAGCATCTTCCCTGACACCGGAGTAAATCGAACTGCATTCATTACGATGTTGTCCATTACTTGACTGATTCGCTCTTGATCAAATACTAAGCTTTGTATATCCTCATTATTTTCAAAGATGACATCCCAATCAATTTCTTTTTTTCTAGCTATGCATTCGTATTCTTCTAGTTTTTTAAGAAAGAATGGATTTATATGTACTTTATTTAAACGTAATTGAAATGAGAAACTCTCTAGCTCATTTACTATTTGGAACTCCTCAAGAAGCTTTGTCATTCTGTTTGTGTTTCTTTCAATCGTTTGTAAATACCGATGTAACAAATCTTCATTTTTCCATAAACCACTTTGCAAACCTTCTGTATGACCTTGCACAATCGTTAATGGCGTTTTTAAATCGTGAGAAATAGCTCTAATATATTCTCTCCTTTCTTCTTCTAACTCCCATTGTCGTGACAAACTAGTAGCTAGCGCTGCACGCATATTTTCAAACGAACTGACTAATTCACCAATTTCATTTTTCGCGTTGTACTCTAAATGAAAATTTAAATCCTGCTCTTGAATTCTTTTTGAGGCCTCTGATAGTTCAACTAGTGGTTTCTTTATTCTTTTTCCCATTCGATTTGAAATAATGTAGGACAAAATTGTAATGTATATAAAGGGTGAAGCTAAAAATAAGATTACAAAAAAGGAATCAACTGCCGAAGCAGTAGATATTGTTAAATGATAATTAAACCCTATCGCTCCTTGTAAATCTCCATTCCTATCTACTAAAGGCAGATATGTCGTAACTTCATTATCATCTTCTTCACCATAAATATTTGTATTAATAACACTCGAAATCGGTCTCTCATTTGTTATTAATTTCTTGTTATATGTACCATAAGAAATATCTCCTTGCCTATTAACAATTTGATATTTAATTCCCTCTTTAGGGACAATTTTCTCTAATCCATTTCGCTCTTTCTCATTTAACAATAGTATGCCTTTATCTTTTACATATTCTTTTATCATAGGTATTTTCTGTTCATAATAATTCGCAGGAAATACTTTCCCATTCTTCGTTAGCCAATACCAACCACTAGCCGCTGTTAAAACCGTTAGTATTAAACTACCAAGTAGAACTATTAAGAAGCCAGCTACTAGCTGTTGTTTAATCCTTAACCTTTGCATCAATTCTGTACACTCCACTTATATCCAATTCCCCATACCGTTTGAATATATGTATTTTCTCTGTCATATACACTAAGCTTTGTTCTAATTTTCTTTATATGCTCAACTACAGTAGAGACATCACTTTCACTATCATATCCCCAAATCTTTTCAAACAGCTGCTCTTTCGTCAAAACTTGACCAGCATGAAGTGCTAACATTTTCACAACTTCATACTCTTTTTTTGTAAAATGAATTTTTTCTTTCCCAGTCATTATTTCGTAGTTTTGCAAATCTATTAATATACTTCCATAGCGTAGAAATTCCTTTTGATCCACCATTCTTAAATCTGTCGTACGGCGCAAATTGGCAACAATTCTCGCTTTCAACTCTTTTAAACTAAATGGCTTACTAATATAATCGTCTCCACCAATCAATAAACCTTCTATCCGAGACCGTTCACTACTATCCGCACTTAAAAATAAGATTGGGCATGCATAAGACTCTCTCATCTTCTCGCAAACTTTAAACCCATTCATATCTGGCAACATAACGTCTAAAATAATGAGATCCACGCTATTATCTAATTTCTTCAAAGCTTCTTCACCACTTAATGCACTTCTTACTTCATACCCTTCCATGACAAGACTATCTTCAATAAATGTAAGAATATCTGGTTCATCGTCTACAAGTAGTATTTTGCTCGTCACGGCAAGTCCCCCCTAATTAAATATATCTTTTTTACACCAACTAAACATAGCCGCTATTGCACATCCTCCTAAAATTGTACCATTTATCAGGTAAAATGTTCCTTTCCCCTCACTTAATATTCTTAGAATTGATCCACTTCCAATTACAAAATAACTTAATTCTTCATTCACATATAAACTTGCTACTAATAAACCAACTATTACAAAATACGTAATGATAGCGTTTTGAAACCATAGACTTACAAAACTACTCAACATTGTTAAAGCACTTGCTATAAACCATAGTATTAAATAATATTTTACAGTATATAAAATAGAAGCATTCGCACTATAAATGACTTGTTTATCTAAAAAGAATGTCTCTTCTGCACGCCTTATAAAAAATGTTCCATATATATAACTCTCAATGAATGCCATTAACAAAAACAAACTTACAATGCTCATTTGAGCAATCCATTTCGCCAATAATAATTCCCATCTACCTACGGGACGAATCATAACAAGCCGATACGCACCAGATGAAATTTCACTATTAAAACTATCAATAAATAAGATTGGAAAAATTAATAAGAATAACGTAAAATACCATTCTCTTGTAACTGCGACAGGAAAGTTTAAATTACTTAAGATTACTTCTGTTCCTTTTGTATCATAAATAGCAACTCCAAAAGTATGAACCCATACGCTATGCAAAATAAGTAGCAGCCCAAAAATAGCTATTAATGCTTTCGTCTTTTTTCTATTAAAAATCCGTTCAAATTCACTTATAAGTATTTGTCTCATTCTTCACACCTCACACAAAATTATCTTCTTTCCCTATCCAATAAACTGTTACAGTATTACAAACAACAATGTATAGTAGTAAAACTACAGATCCAAAAAGAATCATTCTTGAGCTACCAGATAAAGATATAGCAATTCCTTCATGTTGCAATTTAATTAAAGAAGAATAATTAATATAAAGAAAAGTCGGGGATTGGCCTATCACTAACGCCATCGCTGGGTATCCAAAGGAAAATATAATGAATCCCATACCGAGAAGAGTCGCACTTGTTGTCGATTTACTTATAACCGACAGCATAATTAATATGCTAGCCATTGCTACTAAAGTAAGATAAGCAATTCCGTAATAAGAAATACAGTATAAGAACACGCCAAGTGCATTCGTTTTTTCCGTATGATAAAACAAAAGAATATTCGGTTCATGCTCAAAGAAAATATAGCCAATACAATAACTGCAAATAAAATAAACACTTATAAATAGCAAACTTACCGCTACTATCGTAATTATTTTTGCAATCAGAACCTCCGAATATGTATATGATCTTTGGATTACCATCCTAATTTGACCGCTATGATACTCTTGAGCAAACACAAGAACAATTAAAACGAGTAAAACAAGATTACATATACTCATAAGCATTTCAGATAATGCAAGGACGGGGAACGAATTCGTATATGTATAATCAACCGCTATCCTTTCGACCTCTTGATTATGTTTTAAATAGTACTTAGCAGCCCCAAGTAACATCACTGGTATCATCAAAAAACAAAGCCATGTTACTTTCTTCGCCCAAAGCCGCTCCCATTCCGAGCGTACTAACATCATCATGAGCTCATCATCTCCACGAAAATATCTTCTAATTCTTTATTCCTTCCTTGCAATTCTTCCGTCGTTCCCCGCCATATTAATGATCCTTCTCGAATCATGACCCATGAATCACACATAAGCTCCAATTCACGAATTAAATGGCTAGAAATGAAAAAAGTAATGCCCTTCTCACGCTGTAAGTCGAGTACAATTTTACGAAGCTGCTTAATTCCAACTGGATCTAATCCATTAGACGGTTCATCCAAAATGATAAAATCTGGATTCCCAAGAAGCGCCTGTGCAATACCTAAACGCTGCTTCATCCCTAACGAATACGTACCAACTTTATCGTCAGCACGATTTTCTAAACCGACGATTTCTAATACTTGCTGCACTTTATTTTCAAGAACTTCTCCACCAGTACGTAACGTAATCCTCCCTAGATTCCGCAAATTTTTTCGTCCTGACATATAAGGGAAAAAAATTGGAGCCTCTACAATTGCGCCTACATGCTGAAGAGCTTCTTTCCGATTTTTTTGTACGCTAATACCATTAACTAATATCTCTCCTTCATTTGGTCGAATTAACCCCATAATTGTTCGAATAAGAGTTGTCTTCCCAGAACCATTTGGCCCAACAAAACCACAAATCTCATTTTTATAAACAGAAAAAGACATATGACTTAGCAACGTTCTCCCCTTCACCTTTTTCGTCACATCTCTTACTTCTAAAACCGCTTTTTTCATCTCTACCGCCTCCTTACTCTAAGAATAGAAGGTAAAAATAAACAATTTATAAACAAATAAAAAGAAGTTACCCTCACGGCAACTTCTTTCCCATATACCCCATCCAGTATCAATCGGATTATATCAGCGATTTTTCAAATATATCGACGATTTCTCCACTTATATCAGCGATTTTTTCATTATATCGACGGTTCGACACAGGATATCGACTTACCGACATTTTTCGACAATTAAGACGCTCAACATACCCTATCCCCCAAGCAATTTACTGCCGAACTCTACGATTAAAAAGATAATTAATAGGATCGCGAGTATTTTTAATGCTACATATGCCACTTTAAAAACAACATAAATGAGCAAGACGATTAAAATAATCGTTAAAATTTCCATCTAGAATTCCTCCAAGCTTTGCTCTTCACATCTTATTTTACTCGCCCCACACTTTTTATGGAACGGCATAAGACGACATAGAAAAAAGAGGATACCTCACCCATCGTAAGATACCCTCTTCTTTAGCTGCTCAAACCATTCTCTCTCTAATTGTAAATATCCCATTTCACTCTTCTCAGCGCTCTTCAATTCTTTATCGGCTTTCTTCATATAAGTACGGGACGCTTCCATATCACCCTCTAAATATTTAACAATCGCTTGTGTACGATAATATCCATGTAAGTCTATTTTTGTAATAGCCTTCCCATGTTCCTTCGCTTCTTGCAAAGAAAGACGATCCATCTCATAAAGAGCTTTATATAAAAGATACCAACTATGAAAACTACTAACGAAAAACTTATTTTCTTTCGTTGCAGGTAGTTGAACAATTGTTTCCACATACGGTATCGCTCTTTCCATTCCTTCTTGATCAGCTCTAGCATAAAAAACGAGCATAAGTCCGCTCATTATATCTCTTATACTTTTATCCTCTTTTAATTTTTCCTCACTAAGCTCTATTAATCTCTCATCCCAATCTTTCGGCCTTTTATAACTAAATAATTCACTCGATACTTGAATGTTATATAAATGCTGCTTAGCCTTTTCATCATCTTTAATTAAAATAAGAAATTGCATGCCATCACTCAAAAACGTTCCTTTTATCGGTACGATTGTAGTTGCAAAAATCACAAAGTGTAAAACAGAAAAATATAAAAGATATTGATAATAACTCACCATGTATATGTAACCGGAAGTAATACCAAATAATAAACTCGTAATCGGTCCACCTAAAGTCATCCACGCCCATTTTTTTGAAAGATTCGGTGTCTCTATAGAAGGAGGCACTAACATCGCCACGCCTCCAAAGTACATCCACAATTTATTTTCTCGAATGCGTACTTTCCCCTTCTCTTTTTGAAAAGTAATCGGCCCTACTGTCATAAATTTAAAATTCAAACCACCTATTAAACCAACTACTACATGTCCTAGCTCATGAATGGCTAACACTAACAATGCAATTCCAACTATTGCCCATAGGTTCAAAATTACTTCTAATTTCCCAGTTCGGATTACTCCGTATAAAATGGACAGAATTAGCGCCACTGTCATTGAGCCAGCTGGCCTTCTTAAAATATCCACCTTTTTCTCCCCTTAATAAATCATTTTTCTATGCATTTCGTACATGAATTTTCCAAGATGCAATATCCAAATAAATGAGATTAAGCCAATTAATACAAAGTTGATATCACTAGCCACCGTATATATAACGGCAGCCCACCATACATATGCCAATATTGTATTCGTAAATTCATATGCTTTATATCCAGCCTCATGCACAATATGTTTTAATCCTTCATCTGCGTTTTTCGTCCACATTTTCATAGATTCCATATATGTTACACCTTGTTCAGGATATAGCTTATTATAACGATTTTTTGTTATGAGCCCACTAATCACTACAATAGTTAAACAAACGATAGAAGCTACTAAATTCCACACTGCAAATGAAACATTTGTATCCTGCAACAGTGCACGTCTACATGCAATAACTGCATATACAAACCATGCTTGCGTAACTATATCACCTATACGTAAATACATAATTACAATTCCTAATTTTCTACCTTGTACACTCTCTTCTTCATCACGTGCCTCCGCTAACATACGTGTATTCTTCCAAGTGTAATACATCATTACCATTCCAAAAAGAGTACATACCCCTATTAATATATTGGGTGATAATTTTCTCGGTTCATCCGAGAGTAAATCTAAAGCTATATAAGATGCAAAAAAGCCACCTACCATACTTAATATGAGTTTGCAAAAATTTAAAAATTGTTTTCCAAATTTACTCTTCACCATCATCTTCCCCCTCCACCAACATAAATATTTCCTCCACCGGTACGTTGAAAATTTGTGCAATTTTTAACGACAATACGATAGATGGTGCATAATCCCCGCGCTCAATTAAACTAATCGTTTGCCGCGATGATCCAATCGCTTTCCCTAAATCCCCTTGTGATAAACGATGCTTTGCCCGCAATTCTCTCACTCGATTTTGAAGCTTCATGTCTTCCCTCTTTTTCATTTATTTAATCAAATTGTAAATAATACCCTTATTTTTGTCAATTATAATTGTCATTTTGACGTTAATAATTGACAATTATAACCTATGGGATTTTAAACTGATAAACAAACAAAAGCTTATTAAAATAAAAAAGGCAGTGCATCTGCACTGCCTTCCTAAATTCTGACATAGAATGGATTCCATATTAACTTGCGTTTTGTAAGAATGCTCGTTTTAACTGTTTGCGGAAACGAACTCCTAACGTAATTGCTACAATCGCAATCACTCCAAAAATAATTTTACCAATGTGACCTTCTAGCGCTCCAAAAATATCATGTAAGTTTCCACCTAACCAGTAACCACCGATTAAGAAGAATGATACCCAAAATAGAGCACCTGAGTAAATTGTAATTGCAAAACGGCGGAATGGTAAGTTAATAATTCCTGCAAAGTATCCTGTAAAGTGACGTACACCAGGAATAAAGAAACCGATAAAAATCAAGAAGTATCCATACTTATCAAACCACATTCTTGTTAAGTCGATTTTTCTTTGTGTTAAAAATACGTATTTCCCATACTTTTGAACAAAGGGCATTCCTAATTTATTTCCTAAAAAGTATTGGATTGTCATTCCTACACTTGTCCCAATAAAGGATAGGATAATTAAAATCGGTAAACTTAAATCACCCTTATGTGCTAAAAATCCCGCATATGCTAACGTTGGCTCTCCCGGAAACGGAAGTGCAATATATTCTAACAGCAAACCAACAAGTACAACATAGTACCCGTATTGCTGAAATAATTCATGAATCCATTCCATGTCATCTCTCCTTTCAATCACGTGCAACTTCTTACTAATATTGTATAAAAAAATTGTCGAAATAACTATCACAATAGCTTACATTTTTATTACATTTTTGTAAGGCTCTCACTAAACTTTTACGTTCATTATGTACTCTCATTTTAAAACAATTTAACAAGTATACACTGCGAAAAATCAGGACCTTAATATGCACTTTTTATCCATTTTTTAACACTTAAAAATCGTTATATTTTGTTCTTAATAAAAAACCACTACAAACTCATACTAACTTCATATTAGCTTCATATACGTATTGTAAGATTATATCGGAATTTGTTTAAAAATTTAACCAATATATGACTAAACATTAATTTGAATAAATATTAATCGCTTTTCGAAATTGAAAAAAGGGTGAATAAAAAATGGAAGCTTATAAAATGCACGATTTTATTAATACAAATGTTGAATCTCACCAAAATGAAACCGTTTTTAATTTGCACATATGTGAAACAAATGAATTTGACGTAAGTTTAACAAAGTCTACAACACTGTCTTTTATCGTTTCAAAAAAGAACATTAAGATTGTTACGAAAAAATGGATTAATTCAAATCAAGAAAGCATGATTGGCAAAAGCTACATCATTCCAACGAAAGCTTTTCACTACTTCTTACCAATTATTTCTGAAACTGAAGATGAATTAAATATTCAAATTCAAAGTTTTGGACTACATGGCGAACTTTTATTAAATGAAAGATTACTTATTGATAAAAACAACAAACACAATGCCAAAATTACTACCTTCTTTGAAACATTAGATGAAAATGTAAATAAAGTATTACGAGGATTGCAAATTCATTGTATGTAAGACTACTACAATAGTAAAAAGGAGAACATAATGAAAAAACTATTATTAAGCGCACTATTATCATTAGGATTTTTAACTATTCCATTCACAAATGCTGAGGCAGCTGCAACAAATGATCAGCTTATCGTGAATACACAGTTAAATAAAATGGATTATTATCAAAACGGAAAATTCATAAAAAGTTTTACTGTCGCTACTGGAAAGGCAGCTACTCCTACACCTAAAGGTACTTTTCAAATCGTAAATAAAATTAAAAATCGTCCTTATTACACAGGCAAAATTAAAGGCGGCGATCCGCGCAATCCACTTGGTGACCGTTGGCTCGGACTAAACATGGCAGGAACTTACGGAACAACTTATGCGATTCATGGTACGAACAATAATCAGGCAATTGGTAAGTGGACAACATTAGGTTGTATTCGTATGTATAACAATGATATACACTGGTTATTTGAGCGTATTCCCCAGCAAGCTACTGTCACTGTAAAATAACCTCAAAGCGCGATTTACGTGTAGCCAAGAATTTTATGTCTTGGCTTATTTTATTTCTTCATTTACAGTAGCAAAACAACTGTATTTACATATATAATAGGAATAGATTGTGTTAGGTAACATCCAAACATTGATAAACATGGATATTAAAATTATACAGTTATAATATTTTATAAATTTTATAATACATACTATAATAGAATTACTGTAATTCTTAAATATTCAGTTTCACTAAACAACTCCCCTTGCTACTTTCATGATTATTTTATGGCAGGGGCTTATTATATGTATAAACAATCTGAGTCATCGAAAAAATGATGAATTCGAATATTGCAGTTAAAAGCGTTATTTAGGAGGTGTTACTATGACGCATATACTGGTGATTGAAGACAACCCAGATATACAAGAACTAATTCGTGAATTTCTAATGGCACAAAACTTTACTGTTGATGTCGTTGGTGCTGGAACAGAAGGTATACTTCTTTTCCAAAAAAATTCATACGATCTTGTCCTCCTTGATGTGATGTTACCAGATATAGATGGCTATAGTATTTGTAAAATTATGCGAGGACAATCTGATGTACCAATCATTATGTTAACAGGCTTACATAATGAAGAAAGTGAAATTAAAGGATTTGAATTAGGTATTGATGACTATATTACGAAACCGTTCCATTACACCGTATTTATTAAACGTGTAGAAGCTGTATTAAGAAGGGCAGCAACGAAGGAAGCCGAAGCTGCGACTATACTACAATTCCATGAATTGATGTTAAATTCTACAGCATACGCCGCTTATGTTCATGGTAATCAAATTGAATTGACAACAAAAGAATTTGAAATTATTTATACTTTACTGCAAAATCGAGGAAAAGTATTATCAAGAAGTGATTTGTTGAATAAGGTATGGGGCTATGAACATTATGGTGATGTAAGAGTTATAGATACACACATTAAAAACTTACGAAAAAAATTAGGAATTCCTTATATTAAAACGGTGAAAGGCATTGGCTACAAAATCGAATCGTAGCAAAGACAACATCACCAAAAATATTTTCATCAAAACCTTATTATTTTGTATTCTTTTATCACTTTGTCTTTATCAAGTTATTTACTTCTTAGCTTCAAACTACGATAAAGAACGTTTTGCGAAAGAAAATGGAACGCATACTACAGAACAAGCGGATTCAGATAAACAAAACGACCAAAGTAAAACGAATCAAAATAAAGCTGTATCACAGGGGGACATGTTTAATTTCCAATCTGCTATTATAGATTATAATTCTCTCTCTACAGCTATCAATCACCTTTTGCAGCCTAGCCAAACTGCAAAAGCAAAAGAACATACTCAAAATATTTCGGGGAAAAATAGCGCTTCTGCTCCACTTACAGAAACGGAAAAGCAAGTCGCTACTAATGATGCCTTACATAAACAAAATGCAGCAAGTAAAGCAAATGATGCACAAGATAATCCAAAATTAACAGATGTCCTGCAGCAATTAGCTCCACATATTGGCGCAACAATGCTTGCACTCTCTCTGCTTGGATCTTTAATTTATGCAAAACTAATTGCTAAACCTTTTCAATATATGAGTGATGCTTTAAAAGATATTATGAATCTTGATTTCTCAGATAAAAAGCTACTCAACAAAAATACTGATCAAACAGATTTTAATTTACAAGTAGCTGCTTCACAAATACCAAATATAGTGAAGAATTTGCATGCGAGCAATCAAGATTTAAGAAATGAACTCAAAAAGGAGCAACAATTAGAACAATCCCGTAAAGAATTTATGTCTATGGTTTCCCATGAATTAAAAACACCAATCGCAGCCGTTATGGGACAACTAGATGGCATGATTCACGGAATTGGAGCTTATAAAGATAGAGATAAATATTTAAAACGCTCCTATGAAATGATGCAAGACATTAACATATTAACGGAAAAAATGTCGGAATTATCCAAAATACAAAACCCTCAATTTAAACCTGATTTAAAAGTTATCTCATTAACTAATATTATTGAGGACGTTATGAAGAAAGTAGATTATTTCGTATCTGTAAAGCAGTTAAATGTTCAATCTAACATTAAACAAGATGTACAAGTTTTAGCTGATCCCAAATTTATTCAAACTGCCATTTTTAACATTATTTCAAATGCAATTCATTATACAATTGACCATCAGCATGTATATATAAAGCTTTATGAAAAGCCAAACGGTTACGCATTAGAAGTATTAAATACAGGTTCACAAATAGATGAGGATAAACTTGCCCATTTATTTGAGCCATTCTATCGCGCAAACCCTGACAAACACGGCTTAGTACAAGGTAGTGGTCTTGGGTTATACATTGTAAAACAAATACTAGATAAACATCAATTTCCTTATGGTATACAAAACACGCCTCAAGGTGTAAAATGTTCTATTGTATTCCCAAAAGCAATGTAAAAACCTACTACAATTTCATATCCCAAATTCATACTTCGTATGAGTGGCGGAATTTTGTAGAGTATATGACTCTGTTTCGTTCGCCCGTTATCCTTATTTGGATAGCGGGCGTTTTTTATTATGTAAAAGGAGGATTTTCATGGAGAAATTTAAGTATTCATTACTCGTTTTATTCGGAGCTTGTAGCTACGGCGTACTTTCAACTATTTTCAAACTCGGATTCATTGATGGATTTTCAGCCCATCAACTATTAGGAGGTCAATATGTCTTCGGATGGATCGGTCTTCTTCTGCTCGTTCTTTTCGTTTCACGTCATAAAGTAACAAAAAAGCAATTCTTTTCCTTACTAACAGTTGGCACAACGATGAGTATGACCGGTATCTTCTACGCTATTTCGGTAGAAGAACTACCAGCATCTATCGCTGTCGTCCTACTTTTCCAGTTCACATGGATTGGTGTCGTTATTGAAGCCATTGCAAATTGAACATTTCCAAGTCGTGAGAAAGTTATATCTATCATTATTTTATTTACTGGTACATTGTTTGCAGGCGGTGTCTTTGAAGGCCTCAGACAAAACTTTTCCACAAAAGGTATGATCTTTGGTCTATTAGCCGCTGTCTCTTTTTCATTCTATGTTTTTGCAAGTGGGCGTGTTGCTACAGAAGTTCCGCCTTATACGAAAAGCTTTCTTATGACAACAAGCGCTACTCTTATCGTATGTCTATTCTTCCCGCCAACCTTTTTAACAGACGGTGCTTTGCAAGATGGCCTATGGAAATATGCTTTCTTCCTCGGGTTGTTCGGCGTTGTCGTACCTGTCATTTGTTTTTCAATTGGCGTACCGAAAGTAGGAACAGGACTTGGTACAATACTAGGAGCAGCTGAATTACCAACGGCCATTATCGCTTCTATTACACTTGTACATGAAGTCGTAACGTTCATGCAGTGGATTGGGATCATCTTTATACTACTTGGAATTTTTACTCCTCAGCTACTTACCGCTAGGAAAGAAAAGAAACATAGTAGCGTGCATAGTGCATGAAAATAGAAACTTGCATATAAATGTAAATACAGTTACAATGTGGTATAATTTCAAATCTATTTGGAGGTATAAATGACTATTTTAAGCGTAGCCTTTTTTGCCATTATGTGTATCTTCTTCCTAATAAGATATATGAAAGAAAAGAAATTTTACGATGTGCTCCTCATTCCCATTTGCATATATGCTGGGGCAGTCAAAACCCCTTTGGTGGAGTACTTAAACTTTAATACCACATTCAAAATAACATATGATATTGCAGCTATTATTCTCGTAATCCTTGCTGTGCTGTTCTTCTTAAAGGATAAGAAAGAGAATCCTACTGCATAACAAAAGACCTTTCATATATTTGAAAGGTCTTTTTCTCTATCTCACTTTACTGCTCCATATAACTTCTCTATCTCACACTCAATTTGTTTTACATCAATCCGTTCAAATAGTGGCTGTACACTATCAATTCTATTCGGCAACGTGGTTTGAGGCTCCCAATTTCGGTTCACAATCGATAATGTGTTTCTAACTCTTTCACTTGAAAATGGTAAAAACGGTTCAAGGAGATTTACAAAATTAGCGATGAGATACACACAATTATAAATCGTTTCTTCGCATGAAACTGGATCATCTTCCCTTTGTTTCCAAGGCTGCCTCTCATCAAAGTATTTATTTGCAAAACGTACTGCATCAAATATTGATTCTAGCGCCACCTTAAATTTAGTTTGCTCAATCGCCTCTCCTACATGTTTATATAATCCTTCTATTTTATCTTTCAGCTCTACATCAATACTTCCCTTCGGCACGATACCACCATAGTACTTTTCAATAAATTTTAATGTTCGGTTCACAAAGTTTCCGTATGCACCTAACAATTCACTATTATGACTGTAAATAAATTCCCGCCATGAAAAGTCAGTGTCACGATTTTCTGGTGCGTTCACTGTTAAAAAGTAACGAATAGAATCCGGATCATAGCGTTCTAATATATCAGGCACCCATATTGCCCAGTTTTTACTTGTAGATAATTTTCTTTTTTCCACTGTTAAATATTCATTCGAAACGATATGACGAGGAATTGCCCCTTCTCCTATTCCAAGCAATACCGCTGGCCAAATGATAGAATGAAACGGAATATTATCCTTTCCGTGCACATAATATGTTTTCGCTTCTCTATCCCAAAACTCTTGATCATCTTTCCCTGTTTTTTCAGCCCAATGTTTACTCGCCGAATAATATCCTGTCACTGCTTCAATCCATACGTAAATTTTCTTATCTTCATACCCTTCTACTGGAATTGGTACCCCAATTGGTAAATCACGTGATACAGCCCTATCTAGTAACCCTTCCTTTACGTATCTTTCTGTTAGCTGAATTGCATTGTCGCGCCATGTTCCTGTTTGTTTTGCTGTTTCTACAGCCACTTTGATTTGCTCCTGAAATGTATGCAATGCGAAATAGAAATGCTCTGTTTCCTGTACGGATGGTGTACTACCACATAACTTACATTTCTTTTCTAACAAATCGAGTGGATCTAAAATAGCTGAACACGCATCACATTGATCTCCTCTTGCTGCTTCATGACAATGCGGACATATTCCTTCTACATAACGATCAGGTAAAAACTGCGTACACGTTTCGCAATATGCTTGTTCCACTGTTTTTTTATAAATATGGCCTTCTTCTAATAAACGTAAAAAAACTTTTTGAACCGTTTTATGATGGTGCTCACTATCTGTACGTGTATAGCAATCATACGTAAAACCAAGGTTACGAAAACATCGCTGGAACTCTTCATGATACTGATCAGCAATGTCCTTCGCCGTCATACCTTCTTGTTTTGCCCGAATTGCAATTGGTGTTCCATTACAATCACTTCCCGAAACATACAACACATTCTCACCTTTTGCCCGATAATAACGTGCTAAAATATCTCCAGGTAACAAACTCGCAATATGTCCAAGATGTAACGAACCATTTGCATACGGCCAAGCGCCTCCAATAAAAATACTCATCTTACATTCCTCCTTTAAAATATAAAAAGCCCCGCCCTTATCTAAAAAAAGATAAGGGCGGGGCTGTATAAACAGTCGCGGTACCACCTTATTTCGCCAATTACTCACATAATTAGCCTTAACAAGTACGGAGCTATATGCTCTTATACTGTGGTTTTGATAACGAGTACCAACTCTCGTCGCCGCCTACTATTATCATTTCATAAGTTCAGGACGAAGCTCAAAGGCCATTGTTCAAATGAATATTCTTGCTTCTTCTCAGCTACCGAAGCTCTCTGGACAGAATGATTTCATTCTACTTTTCCTTTTCAACGCTTTTACGTATAACAAGTATTGTACGACTTAATAACAGAAAAATCAAACTTTTATCCAAAAAAAAAAGGAAATCCCATCCTCCCGCCGAATACCTATACGTTCACAAAAGGAGTGATACGATTGAATCAAAAACAACTAAGCGCGCGGAATGAAAAAAGCTGGAATGCAGCTGCTTATGAAGCTTGGACGAATCGCCACGGGGCGCCAGCAGATTATGCAAAAAAGCTTATGGAAGATCCCATGCGCGAGGTAGATCACTATTTACCTTACATACAATCTCCAAAAGGAAAACGTATTATTAATTTACTCGGGTCAAAAGGAAATAAAGCTGTTGCTCTCGCTCTTTTAGGAGCTGACGTAACGGTTGTTGATATTTCAGCAAGTAATGCAAAATATGCAAATGAACTTGCGGACGCAGCAGGTGTCTCTATTCAGTATGTCGTTTCTGATGTATTACATGTGCAACTATCAGAGTCATTCGATATCGTATTGCTGGAACTTGGTGTACTCCATTACTTTCTCGATTTAAAACCGCTTTTTCAAAAAATTGCTACCTTGCTTAAGCAAGATGGAATGCTTATCCTTCGTGACTATCATCCTGTTTACACGAAATTATTAGGAGTCGACCACCCATCATTTCAGGCCAATGGAAATTATTTTGATGAAGAATTGATTGAAGATGATGTTGCTTATAGCATTCTTCTTACAGAAGCACAGAAAGAATCGCTACCTAAAACAACTATCCGTCGCTGGACGCTAGGAGAAATCATTACAACGCTCGCGGAAGCACATTTTAAAATTGAAAAACTAGTTGAAGAACACGGGCCACATCAAAGATGGGTCTTCCCTCCTACTGCACCGGAAGGAATGGAAGAACGTGTGCCAGGCCTATATACATTAATTGCAACAGCATGCAAAAAAGGATCCCTTCACGGATAGGATCCTTTTTGCATGCTCACGCATATAAGTTGAGGTTGGACATTACCATAATTCTGTAGAATAGGACACAAGATATTTCAACATTTCGTCTCTGACTTACGTCGTCAAAAAGGGGTATGACCAACATAACGAAGAGTAATGTTATCAGTTGATACTGATAATCGTTATCAACTGATTAGAAGTATACATGATGTTTTTTCAAATTACAATAGCATTTCTAATTTTTATTTATGAATTTTTTGATATACAAATGTATACATTTTAAGAACATTTACTCATACTGATTTGCTATCTTCCATTATCTGCTATAATTTTCATTGAACAGATTAATAACTTCATAATAATGTTTTTATTAACTCTGTATTAACATTTATAAATCATAATAAATAGTTTTTAAAAGGTAGGGGTAACGATGAAATATGTTAGCATTCGAAAAAAACTACTGTTCACACTCTTAAGTATTTGTTCCTTATTTAGCATTGCTCTTATTGTTATTCTTTCATTCGCCATGAATCAAGCAAATGAAGTCGAAACCTTAAAAAATGATGTATCCAAAAGAGCAACCATTTTAAAAGAACGTGGCGATTGGTTCCAAGCACAAGTTGCTGGTTTACAAGAATATTTACTGTCACATGATCAAAAAGGATTGGATAAATTCAACCGAGAAGGAAAAAAACTAGCTGATACGAGAGAAAAAGTAACTAGTGATAAAAAACTTTCGGAAGGAATGAAAGAAGCCATTTTAATGGGTGGAAAATGGCGAAGCGTCATAGATAATGAAGTCCTCCCTCTCGCTCGCGAAGGAAAATGGGACGAAGCATCCAAAATCGCTTTAGCTCAAACCGATTATGTAAACGACCTTTTAAGTCGTTTTACGAAATATGCAAATGAAGAAAATGATAAACGTGACGCATTAATTGCTGACGTAGAATCTTCTTCATCTCTTATTCAATATATTATTTTCTTCTCACTTATTACATGTACAGTAACATCTATTTTATTAGCATGGTGGTTCTCTGGTAAACTCGTTAAACCGATACGACAAATTGATGAGAAATTAAAAGAATTAGCTTCTCAAGATGGTGATTTAACTGCTAGGCTGCACGTAACGAGTAAAGATGAAATCGGTGATATCGCCAATTCCTTTAATCAAATGCTCGCTAACTTACAACGTATCATACAACAAGTGCAACAAACATCAACAAGTGTAAAAGAAGCATCTGAAAATGTGTTTATTGAAACAACTGCTTCTATGGAAAATACAGCAAAAACGCAAGAAACTATGAATGCTCTTGAGCATAATATTCGTTCACAAGTCTCCAGCATCGAAGAAAGTTCAACTGCAATGGACGATATGGCAACGAGTGTTCAACGTATTGCAGAATCCGCCTCTTCTGTTGCTAGCCTAACTGTTACTACTTCAGAAAAAGCTGATAGTGGGAATAAAGTCATTGAGAAATCTATTACACAAATGCATACCATTAATGAAGCTGTGAACGCTACATCACAAGTAGTGGAACGACTCATTACACATACAAATCATATTGATACTGCACTTCAATCTATTTCTAATATCGCGGAACAAACGAATTTACTTGCTTTAAATGCTTCCATTGAAGCGGCTCGTGCTGGTGAACATGGAAAAGGCTTCGCTGTTGTTGCCGATGAAGTACGAAAGCTTGCTGAACAATCTCAGCTAGCAGCAACTGATATTAACCATTTACTTCATCAAATTCAAGCAGATACAAAAATAGCAAATGAAATGATGACGCAAGGTCAGTCAGAGGCTTCTGAAGGCATTACAGTCATTCGTACTGCAGGATCTTCATTCTCAGAAATTGTTAACCACATTAACAAAGTCTCTACACAAATGCAGGAGGTGTCTGCAACTGCTGAAGAAATGGCCGCAAGTTCTGAAGAAATGAATGCAGCTTTAAATAACATCGCTTCTATTTCAAGTGAAGTTGCCGCCGAAACATCACAAACAGCAACTTCAGCTGGTGACCAAGTAAACAAAATGAGTGTCGTTGCTAAAAAAGCATCTGAAATGAAAACGACCGTACAAGAACTTGAAGTTCTCGTTTCTCATTTTAAAACAAATGCTTAAAGTGAAAAAAGAGAGATTTACTGGTATTATCCCCTTTAGGTAGACAGTAAAAAAAGAGTCCATCTGGTATGATGGACTCAATACTGTTTTATCT
>NZ_JAQFUY010000050.1:0-21647 GCF_027716745.1 Bacillus cereus group sp. Bc010 | reverse complement strand
CCCAAACAACGATTTAGCCGTTCATAATGGGGAATTTCATTTCGTTGAAATTGGGGAAATTTGAATCGTTGTTGACAATAAAAAGAATTATCTAGAATACGAAAAATTATTCACTAATATTGCTCCATATTTTAATACAAAAGACAGGAATGACTCTACGGATATCGGTTATTTAGCAATGTTTATTGATGAAATTAGCAGAGCTTTAAATATGAAATTTAATATAGATCAAAGCGTAGATGAGTTTGTGTGCGATTATATTATTCAATCTATTAAAAAATCAGTTTAGTATTCCATTGTTTAACGTGGGGGGCAAAGTGTTGGCAGCACCCCGTTTTGAGAAGACTTCTTATAGAATAAACAACTAGATTAGTGTTATTTGAACTGCTAGACAAGGAGCAACAGAAGGGAGTAATTTGAGAAAGAAGAAGTAATACAATTTGCATTATATATGCGAGAAAAGAGAGAGAAATCATCATTACATTAATGAAAAGGAGTGTACGAATTGGGATATTTCAACCCTGAATTAATGAAAAATAATCTAGACCAGGAAGAAGCAATACAAATTTTAAAAAACTATCTAAAGAGATTAGCAGAAACATATGAAGATAAAGAGTATGCAGCAGAAGTTATTGAACGTATTTACAATGAGGATACTACTTGCGAAGATATTGACTTTATTTTAGAGTGTAAAAAGCTAACATAGGTGTATTATTTCCAAAAAAGAGATGTCTATAATAATATTTTGCGTTAATACCATTGAAGAATCAAAAGAAGAAACGGGAAAGATTGACTGGTTCGCAGCTGACATCGATAAAAATTGCCAAATATAAGTTGTAGTAAATGTATTCATCTAGAAACGTAAAAAAAGACACTATAGAAAGTGTCTTTTTTACGTTGACATACTATGAAAGAAAATGTAGTGATTAATCATAAATTGTTGGATGCTTCTTGGTTAAATCTAGTATAACATTAAAATAAGTATTTATACATGTAAATTTACATATATTATGTTTTTATCAAATTAGTAAATTCATTTCAAATATAATTAGGAAAATTAAATTTTTCTATATTTAAAACTAAGTTAGTCTAAAAAGGGTTTGATATTCATATCAAACCCTTTTTACTATATGTAATTATTTCACTGCATCTTTTAATTCTTTTCCAGCCTTAAAAGCAGGCGCTTTTGAAGCAGCGATTTGCATTTCTTCACCTGTTTGTGGGTTACGTCCTGTACGTGCAGATCTTTCACGTACTTCAAATGTACCAAATCCAAGAATCTGAACTTTCTCCTCATTTGCTAGCGCCGTTGTAATTGTATCTAATACAGCTTGTGTTGCTGCAGCTGCATCTTTTTGTGTAAGTTCTGCTTTTTCTGCTACTACTCTTGTTAATTCAGTCTTATTCATTTTCTACACCTCGTTATATGTAATTAGGTGACCATTATAACGTGCCTATACTTTTGATGCAATTAGTACCATACCCATAGATTGTTTCCTAGTAGTCTAGATAAAACAATGTTATTCCTTCTTTAGACTATTTAAAATATAATCTGTGAGTTCACTACTATTAAGCCCTTTTTGCTCTTTTAATTCGTTCATTTCACTAATGAAAGCATTAGTAGAATTGGATTGAAAGAGTAATAACAGTGAAACTGCCTGGTCTAATAGTCTTGTTTTAGGTATATTTGTATCTTCTTTAAGTTTTTCCAATCTTTCATTCAAATCATTGGCTAATGTTGTAGATAATTGTTTTCTATTCACTACTTTATAATGTTTCTTTTTAGTCATATTAAACACCCTTTAATTTTTTCATATTTATATAATAGCATTACTATTGAGTTTCTATCAATTTAATTAAACAACAATAAACTTCATGAAGTTTATTGTTGTTTAATCCCTACATTCATTATATAATTAATATATAAAGTTTTATTTATTGATTATGAACTATAATTAAACGAAAGGGGGGTACCACGATGGGACTTTTAACTCTTATCATATCAATCTTTATCTTTTCTATAGTTACCCTAGCAACGATTATTGTTCTTTGGCTAAAAACTAAGCAGCTTTATGCTCCAGACATAATTAGATTAACTGGAGCAATTATTTGTTTAATTAGTTCGGGAATTTTACTTATGTTTAAAGATAAATTTGAACCTACTTATAATAATTTGACGGTAACAATTGGTCATTACACAGGGATCTCATTGAATATAACAATTTTATGCTTGTTAGGATTCTTCTTGCTGCTTGCTCTTTTTAAAGCGAATAGACTATGAATATAAATTATTTAATAATGGGGGATTTAAATGAATAATTTCAATGATTTGATTAATTTATTTTGGTCTTGTTTATGGATAGTGGGTTGTGTATCTATATTACTAATTACTTTGATATTAATGAAACGGATGATTGTTGGAAAAACAACATATAGAGGGTATTCTAGTAGTAATAAGAAGGCGATGGGTGTTGCTTTGTTTTCATCTATTACAAGCAATAATGATGATGGAAAAGATTAAAGAAATTAATTCTATTTAAAATTCTTGTTTTTTCTACTTACAGTTTTCCAGTTGTTGAATCAAATTATGTCGTTGTTTTGAGCGAATACAATAATTATGGGAGGGGAACGTATTATGCAAACACTAGCAATACTAGCAATTTCAATCGTTATAATTGCTGGCGCAATGTTAGTATTCGGTATAAATAACGATTTGAGTTCTATACGCGAAAATCCTTTACCTACAGTATTTATAATAGTGATGATATCTATTCTTTCCATATCGATATATAACTCTGGTAAAGAAGTGGATCATAATCTTGCAGTACTTGCATTAAACTTGAGAGACCTTGAACAAAAGCAAATAGATGATAAAACAAGGCTATTAGAAACAGAACTGGGAACGACTAGAGATAATTTATTAGTCGAAGATTATGAGGATTATTCGAAAGTAACCAGTGAAAAAGGGGTATTTAAAGTTATCTTTACACGTGATATGGAACATAATATGATAATCGAAAAAATTACTCCAATTTTAACGCATTAATATAGTAGATTTCTTCAGTTATTTACTTTTAAAAGTAAATAACTTATACAATATAGTCTATTATTAATTAAATAAATGAAATGAAAGGACAAAATAAAATGACCACAAAGCGACCAGTGATATTATCAACTTTAATTTGTGGATTAATTTTAGGGAGCGTTATTGGAGGTAGCATGCCCTTAAATAAGTTCACTATACCATTAGTTTGTATAAGTCCACTTGTACTAGCTATATCTTTTAAGCTTAAAGATATAGGCGAATGCAATTGGAAAGGACAAGCATTAATAATACTTCTTTCAACAACAGTATTAATGCTCTCATACTGTTTTATATCCTTTTCTGGTGAATTTTATGACTATATTCTAAATCTACTCATGGAAAGGATTAATCAATAATAGCAGCATGTGATTTTTCTAAAGAAAAATCACATTTGAGCCGAATTTAATTACAAATATAGGGGGATTTAACTTGAATATCAGTGAATTAATTCCATTTTTCGGAAAAAACTATGTAGAAATAGCTATCTATTGTTTTATATTTTTAATAATTGGAGGCACGCTTGCTTGGAAAGGTAACGTATAACTATAGACCTACCGTGAAAATGTAATGTTTATACTCAACGCTAAAAAAAAGCTTAGTTAACTAATTAAAAGGAGCTTTTACATGTTAGAGACTCTTGAAATGAGAAAAAAGCAACACGAAATAAAAATAAAAAAATATAAAAAAATTCAAAAGTACTACAATCCATTTTTGTGGACAATCTCAGTTATCTATTTTCTCTATTTCATGATCATTGATAATTCTCTTTCAGTACATCTATTACTTTCCTTCGTTATTGGCTTGATTCTTTGGAGTATAGGTCTAGCTATTAATTTAAAACTCGTGAACGAATTAAAAGGAAAGGGAAAAATCTTAAATATAGAAACAATAAACGAAATGAAAAATAACAAATATATGAGTCCAGGAAGAAAAGAACGCTATATCACAGATTATAATGCAACGAAAGATGGATTAGAAAAGATAATGATTTATGCTAACTTTATGTTAGAAGCTAAAGAGAGAGAAAACGAAATAAAAGATGATAATAGTAATTTAGATATGTAATTGTAGCGAGAGGAGCATAAAATTATGTCAATTGAACAGTATATTAATCTTCGTAAAAGAGGAAAAGAAATTGAGGAGATTCAAAAACAATCACTTTTAAGTGAAGCTACACTTTTAACTTTAGAACTAGGCTATAAATGTTATGAAAAAAACATTTCGTTGGATAAAGCAATTAATCTTATCGATAAAATTGTAGTATTAAATGCAAATGATACCCAAAATACATCATTTAGTACGTCTGTCCATATGTGATAGATAGATCCGAAGGAGAAAGAGCAAATGCCTAAAGAAGAAATGAAAATGAGTATAGATGAAATAAAAAATGCCATATTGAATCCAGATTTAATCAAATGTTTGCATGGTGTTAACATATCTAATCAATGGGGAGCAATAAATGGTAGACAATTGTTATTAGATGTATATAGATTATGTGAGAAACATGAAGATTTATTAAAAGAACTGAACGATTTAAAAAACAAATAAAAGGGTGGTAAAGCATGAAATCAACAGGTGTTACACGTAAAATAGATGAATTAGGACGTATTGTTCTACCGAAAGAATTGAGAAGAACATTAGGAATCGCAGAAAAAGATCCTATAGAAATATTTGTAGAAGGTGAAAAGATAATACTACAAAAATACAAGTCATATGATGCTTGTACAATAACTGGTGATATTTCAGAAAAAAACATGTCATTAGCTAATGGACAAATTGTTCTTAGTCCTGAAGGGGCTGAACTTTTAATTAAAGAAATTCAGCAACACTTAGTAAAGTAAGATTATTTTATACAGTTATAAACCATATTAAAAGTATTTCACGATACAATTTAAGAGAGAGGAATACTATAAAAATGAAAAAATTAACTTTCCTTAAATTAACCTTACTAGTTCTATATGTAATGGTTGGACTGAACATATTATTAAAAGCTGACGTTGAAACTCTTATGCAAATAGCTGAAGAACAAGCTGTCATACTCCAAAGAATAATCCTGATATTTGTCTTTATTGGAACTCTATTAACATCTCTTTACTATATCACTCTTCAAAAAGAACAAGCAGATGAGAGGAAAAAAGCAAAATCGTTATTTGCTATGTATATAGTTGTTACAATTATGGCACTGTTTTCTAGTGACATAGCTAATTACATTAAAGATTTTATCTAACACAATATGTATTTTAGAAAAAAGGACCCTTTGAATTAATCAAAAGTCCTTTTTATCATTTAGAAGCGAAATTTGATTTGAAATGTATTCATTCATTATTGATTGGTGATAGTTAATCCAAGCTTCAATAGTCTTATCGGAATCTCTAGCAAACTTTTTCGCGTATTTATGTACAGTTTTATTTGTCTCTTTAAAGCCATATAGGTTAATACCACCGGTGATTTCGCCGATGAAATTAAATTCTTTGTGTTCACCAGGATAATAATTAAAGGCAATTTGATGGATTGTAGTGTCAACTACGTACCCTTCATAGAGAAGATAAGAATGAAGTCCGAATACACCGTTTTGATACATATTTTTAAGTATATGTTGATCGTGGAATTCATGGTGATAATAGCCTTGCATAAAGGATAATTTATTCTTGGATATTTCATTTGACGCCAATAACAAATAGTGAAGTAAAACACTTGCGTAAATACATAATCCGCCGTTTTTGTTATGTTTTAAAACTTCTTTCCAGGCGGTATCATCTTTTTTAAGAAAAGATGATACTAGGTTGTGATCTTCATATAAAGCAGCGTGAGTCAATTTTGTTAGATATAGAATCGGTTTTATAGTCTGTGCTGTGAAGAGATCCCCCGGTGCCCTTTGACTTTGATAGTGAGTAGGTTTTTGTCTTTTGTAATCATAACTTGTAAGCCATTCTTTTTTTAATACGGAAGAAATGTTTTTAATAGCTGTATTATGCGGATCTTGAGACTTGCTTATTTTCAAGGATATATCCATAAGAATCCTCCATTTGAATTTGTAATTTCACATTTCGTAGTTTTAGAGATTGATATTTATATTATATGACGACTACAAAATTGTTACCAGAAGATATCTTGGTGGGGAGGTAATCTCCAACCAAAAAAATCATAGGAAAATATATGTTTATTTTAAAGGTAACATATGAATATAATCTATGCATCAGACAAAAAGAAATCCTGTTGGATCTTTTGGGGATGAGTGAAGTGGAGAAAATAACACAATACATCTTCATTTAGTTTTACTAGTTCTTTCCTACTGTATTCTTCTATGTTAGTAGATGCTAAGGGGATGAAAATGGTAAACTTAAATAAGTAATTGTATATTGTGAAGGCGGTCGAGTTGCTATCCTTTCCCTTATTCAAAGAGAAGGCGGAATTTAGTAGGTAAATTAGAAGGAGCTAAATATCTTATTAAATAAAAAGCGGCGAGAAAGGATGGGGAATTGAGATGAATAAAGTTGGTTTGTTATTAAAAGTAATCGTTACAATAGGTTTTTGGCTATATTTCTTTCCTGTAATACTTAACCCTAATAATGTTCCTTTTAGATTTCTTTTGAATACTTTCCCAGATGATATTGGAGGAACAGTTTTTAATTTCATGATTTTTTCTATTGGATATGTAGTTTATTTTTCCTTCGTCGTATTCATGGCACATAAGATAATTTGGTCTGAAACACCTAAATTAAAGAAAATACCAACAAGTAACAATGAATAAAAAATACATTCAGGCATTCAAATATGCTAGTTAACCTTTAGTTTTTATATAACTTGGATATTCGTATTTGTTGGGAATAATTTTGTCTATTTTATCGACATAATTTCACCTACCACGTTTAAATTATTCATTAGTGATTGACACAATAATCTCTAGAATGCTACGTTTTTAATATTAAAGTAATAAAGGGTTTATTATTTAGATGCTACATATATGAGAATAGATGCTGAAATACGTTTAGAGAATGAAAAACTCTCTTCTGATATTCTATAAAATTCCATATACAGATAATTTAATTATATAAACCATACATGTAGAGAGGAAGAAAGTAAGATGTTTAAAAAGGTTACATCGGTTGTTGCTTCTGTTTTATGTACTAGTTTTCTATTAACTGCTTGTAGTGGAGAGAAAGAGACTAAAAATACAGCAAAGGCAACTAACAAGAATGAAACAAAACAATCCATTAATTTACCGTATATAGCGGAGATTCCAACAATGGATGTAACAAAGGCAACTGATAGTGAATCAATGAATGTAATGCGTAATGTTTTTGAAGGTCTGTACACACTAGGAGAAGATAATAAATTGATTCCTGGAGTGGCACAATCTTATGACGTAAGTGAGGATAAAAAAACGTACACGTTTCATTTGAGAGAATCGAAATGGTCAAACGGAACACCTGTAACAGCTGCTGACTTCGCGTTTTCTTAGAAACGTGCTGTGAATCCCGATACAGCAGCAGAATATGCTTTTCTATTCTTTGATATAAAGAATGCAAAGAGAATTAATAGTAAAGAGCTACCTGTAGATCAGTTAGGGGTAAAAGCAATAGATGATAAAACATTAGAGGTGCAATTAGAGCAGCCTGTCCCTTATTTTATCGAATTGACAACGTTCGCAACGTTTTTACCCATTAACGAAAGGTATTTTGAATCACAAGGAAAGCAGTATGGCTTAGAAGCAAGCAAATTGGTTTATAACGGAGCGTTTACATTGGATAATTGGAAGCATGAACAAGGTTTTCAGTTGAAAAAGAATCCTAACTATTGGGATTCTAAAACAGTGAAATTAGATGCGATTAACTTTGATATTGTGAAAGATAAATCAACAGAAATAAATCTATATGAATCAGGTCAGCTTGACCGTGTAGGACTAACAGGTGAGTTTGTAGATAAATATAGAAAGAATCCCGACTTCAAAGAACGTTCTGAAGTTACAGTGCAATTCCTACGTATGAATCAAAAGAATGAAGTATTAAAAAATAAAAATGCTCGCTTGGCAATCAGTCAAGCAATGAATAAGAAAGCCTTTGTAGATACAGTTTTGAATAATGGTTCTCTTCCTGCAGACGGTTTTATACCAGTCGATTTTGCTAAAAGTTCGGACGGAAAAGACTTCCGAAAGGAAAATGGAAAATTAGTAAAAGATGATGTGAAAGCAGCGAAGGAAATCTGGAAGAAAGCAAAGCAAGAACTTGGGAAAGAACAGGTAACATTAGAATTGCTTACAAGTGATAATGTGTTTGCTAAAAAGAATGCGGAGTACTTAAAAGGTGAATTAGAAAAGAATTTAGAGGGATTAACGGTCAATGTGAAGCCGCAGCCACGCAAACAACAAATTCAATTGCTACTAAATAGTAATTATGATTTAGGTGTTGATGTATGGGCTCCCGATATTCCTGATCCAATCACATTTTTAGATATATTCGCGACAGATAGTAGCTATAACTTTGATAAGTATTCAAATCAGGCATATGATGAACTAATTCATCAAGTGAAAACAGATTTAGCTGGTAATGAAACTGCTCGTTGGGAGGCAATGAAACAAGCAGAAAAAATATTATTAGAAGATGGAGCGGTCGCACCATTTTATCAATCAGGCAGATCATACTTACAGCGTTCCTCTATTAACGGAATTGTAACAAACGACTTTGGTGGAGAATTTAACTATAAGTTTGCTGAAATTAAAAAATAAGTAAAAAAAGGAGTCGAACATCTTCGACTCCTTTTAGTTTGCCATTTGATACACTTATGCATAATTGCATATGCAGTTATCCTGTTATAACGACTACAAATAACACATTTTTTGATATGCTTATGGTAAAATACCATATACTAACATTAGGTTGGAATAATATAATAAGAGATATTGCAGCATTCTTTTTTAGATTTAGAAGGGGAAATAATATGAACGAAATGCTTAAGAAAGAAGATAAAACTTTGGAACAAACATTGAAGAAATTCTTGGATAGAATTATTGATGAAATTGATTTCCAAAGAAAAAATCAAGAAGATATTGCTAAAATAGTTGGTATTTCTCCTGGAACTCTTTCTAAAAATTTAACTGGAAAAAACCAATTTGGATTTTGGAATTTAATCAAGTTACTTAATATATTATATCCGAGTGATTTTCATAAACAGAGAAAGATGTTACACACTTTCTGTTCTGTCACAACAAGTAAGAAAAACTTGAGGATTGCCATGGAATATGCGAATGCAAAAGGTGACTTATCACTTCTCAAGTTATTGGTAGATCGAGAGAGAAAATCTTCACTCGCAATGAATAGAGAGTGGGCTTATGTATATGAAATGGTATTACTTAGAAGTAACGGGACGATTAAAAAGCAGGAATTGTTATCCAGGCTTGAAGACCATAAGGGGAGTAAGATAATTAAGACAATCGAGATGAAGGTCTTATGTGGTATATTAACTTACTACACTATGTATGATTTAGAAAAATAGAATTCTCTGTTCGAGTATGCCGAGATGTTGCTTCCAGATATTAATGCAATTACCGATAGTTTTATTAAGTCATCTTATTTAGGTAGGATTAAAGAAGGATTAGCGTATGCCTATTTAGTACAAGATAACCTTGAAATGTCTAGGAAATTATGTAAGGAAATTTTAGCGATAGATGATCCTAAAAATTGTTTCCACCTTTTAAGAGCATCAGCACTTGCTTATATAGCAGAATCATATACCTTTGATTGTTATGATAGTGCATCTTGGTATATGAAGAAGGCACTAAAGCAGTTAGGACCATGTAATTTTGAAAGGGAAAAACAAAGAAAGCAATCAATTCTTAACACCTATGCTTTTATTAAGTTAGTGAATAAGCAAGAATTGGAGAATATTGATATATATCATTCTGCAGAAAAATCTTTTTTAGAAATTATTAGAGGGAATCACAAGAAAGCAGTTGAAATCCTGAGTGATTTAGAAAAGAAAAATGGTATGCTCACACCGATGCAATATTGCTATTTAGGGATAGCAAAGAATGATATTTCTTTAATTGAAAAGTCAATTATGCTACTAGAGTGCGCTGGGAATCGCTTCTATTGTAGATTCCCTAAAAAAATAGTGGTAGAATTTAATGGAAATGGTATAATGTACGAAGGTGGTGCTATATGAAGAAAATATTATTTATATTAACAAGTATCGTTTTAGCGGCAGGAATTGTTTACACCGCTGCTGGTAGTAAAGAGCAACCAAACAAATTAGTGAAAAAAGATTCAGAACAATTATTAGCTAGAATGGCTGATCCTGGAAGTGGAATGGGTTGAGCCTTAAATAATTCGAATGCGATTGTCTCAGTAGAGGCAATCGCATTTGTTGTTTTTAGGGATATTTCCTAAATATCGATTTTGAAATTCGTGAAATGTATGTGAAGAATTCACAAACTGAAAACGAGAACCGAATTGAATTGAAATTTTAACTCCTAAAATCGACACATCGAATCGAGAATCTTCCTATTATATATACTTACTAAAATAATGAATTTCCGATATCTATTGTGGCCAAGTTTTGACGTCTTGTACGTTCTCTTAAATAACGTTCCGTCGTCATAATAGACTCATGTCCTAAATAGTCCCTAATTTTTTTTAATTCAATACCCTTTTCCATTAAGTAATTAGCCATGAAGTGCCTACAAGTGTGAGGAGTAATTCTATCCTGTCGATAGCGCAGAAAAGTTAAATTTGTTTCTTCAATTTTTTTTGCCACAAGAGAAGATAGATAGTCTGCTCTATAATTTGATCCATCAGCTTTAGGGAGAAAAGCGGAGGTATTCGATGCATCTAGTTTTGTTGTTTGTTTACGTAAACTTCGAACATGGCATAAAGCATCCAATGTATCTTCAAAGATACGAACTTCCCTACTTTTATTCCCTTTACCAACTACACGAAGTAGATAGGCATTTAAAGATGAATGAAAGACCAAATTTGCCCATTTAGCAGTTGCGATTTCTTCGATTCGTAGTCCTGTTGTAGTTAACAGGAAAAATGCAGTGTAAACAAAATAGTTGGATTTTTTCAGTTCATCTAATATCTGGGTAACTTCTTCTGGATAAAGGTCACGATTGACTAGCTCTTCTTTTTTTACGGATACTTTTTTAAGGCGACTACTAAAGTTGTCTGAGAGTCCGTTATTATCATACACATATTTTAAAAACTGCTGAACTACTGTTTTCTTTTTACGTAATGTAGTGGCAGCATATTTCTTACTTAATTCATAGAAGTAGATTTCCATGTCATTATGGGATAACTCCTGGATGGTTCCGATTGCTTCTTTTATGTAGCGAAGAAAATGAGAAAGATCGTGCAGATACTGTTGTTTTGTTCGCTCACTTCTATTTTTCGTTAAAGAAGGCTCATCGTGTAAAAATAAATAAACTAATGATTCTTCACTTAATTGGGAGTAGTCAATATTACGGATACCCAAACCCATAATTTTTTCAAAATGACTGCTATCAAAAAAATCTGATTTTGATTTTACAATTTGGTTATTATGTTCGTAATTTATAATATTCAAATTTAAACACAACCTTTTATAGAATGAAATATTAAACAAATATTTTTATATAAAATTTTATAGTTCTAATTATACCACAATAAATGCATTATTTATTGTGGTATAAAATGAAATGTTTAAATAAATATTTTCGAATTAAAATTTAACGTTTCTGTCTAGGTAATGTATAATAGAAATGTTTAATTGATTTTTTTTGTACATTTCAATCCAAATGCGGTAGGAGGAGATTTTTTTTGACTAGTCTTCGTCTGAAAATTTTACAAGAAATCCATAATTTAGAAGATACCCATTGTTCAATTTGCCCTCTGAACAACCTATCAGTGAATTGTACAGATGAGCAAGAACAGGCAAAACAGAGAAACTACAAACATTGTAAAGGTTGTCCCATTTTCGATTCCATCCGAGAGAAAGGAGAGCAATTGAATTCTTTATCGAAAAAGAGTACATTTAATAAAGTACGAGAACGTTATATGGAGAATCCATTTAAGTATCTGCAGTATAAGGAGTACTCAATTACAGATGTAGTAAAAGAAACAGGTTTAACAAAGTATCAACTAAGAAAATTTAAACAACAGCTAGAATGAAAGTTTCGGACGAGGTGAGAAATGGACTATTTATCTTTAGAAGAGGTATGCGATAGGGTAGGTTTAACAAAAAATCAATTAGGCTATTTAATTAAATATAAACAGATCGAACCTATCAATCTGGCTACCTGGAAAGCAGATGGCGGATATCGCTTTGAGAAAAAAGATGTAAAAAAGTTAGAGGAATTATACAAAGACTCTTTAACATTAAAAGAAGCAGCTGAATTTCTAAATAAGTCTAAGACTTACGTTCATAATGCCGCTAAAGATGGGATATTGCCCTTTAAAGAGATTGCTAAAGGGAAATCTACTGAACGATTGTACTTAAAAAAGGATTTGGAAGTTTTCAAAGGAAAAATTGAAAACCGATCAAAAAAGGAATCGAAAGAAAAAAAGCAGCATTTAAGTCTCTATCTTGATGAAAAGGTAGTAGAAGCAATAAAGAAAAAGGCTGCGAAGAAAGGGTATAATGGCTACAAGAAGTTTGCTGAAGACATTTTATCTGCAGAAGTAAAAGAAGACATAGAAGAATAGAAATCCCAGAGAGAATAGATCCCTAAAAAACGAAAAAACGTTATAAGGGGTCTATTTTTGTTTCTAAGAAGTTTTTTATCTTTCAAGTGTAATTGCATTATCTGAAGTTTTAAAAATGATTACAGATGATTTTGAGAGGTCGTTTTTCGGGGACATCACTGAAAAAATCACTACAATTACAAAAAAAAGGGTTAATATATATAAATTAGAAAATAGAGGAAGAGACAATGAATAATTACAAGTGCGCTTTATTTAAAATGAGAAATGTGTGAAAAGAAAGATGTGAGATATAAGAGATAATGATACCAGGATTATAAATATAAAGATTTCATCTGAAACTTAGTAGGCAAATGAGTAAGTTAGAGGATTAGGCAGAGATACATTGCGGAACACATCAAAAAAATATACAACTTTTATTTGAAATTTATATTCTCAAAAAATAGCATATAAAACTAAGGACAATTATGAAAAATCAAAGAAATACAGTATACATATTTAAATTATAGTAAACTAATTTCTTGTAAAACTCATTAACTCAAAGATTATATACAGACTAAAATTGGACAGATTTTCTATTTTAGAGTGTTGAAGTATGGTAAAATAGAAGTATAACTGTATATCGTGTGAAGGTGGGCTTGTTATTATCCCTTCTTTCCATTTGGAAGGAAAGGGGGTGATATAACATGGAATTTTTATTTGAACTTTTAAAAGAAATTGCAAGAGCAGTTGTGCGTGAAGTTTCAGCATACGCACTGAAAAAGCAATTCGAAAAAAAAGACAACAAAAAACCCGCGCTTCACCGACCAAAGTACAAGCGAGGGTCTAAAAGAAAAAGATAATGCATAATAACGGCCACCTTGACAGTAGCAGTTATGAGACGGGATGTTGACAGCATCTCGTCTTTTTTAGTTTATGCAATTCAGTTAAGTACTATACTTTATATATACTGAATATGCATTCAATATATAACTAATCTAAAGTAAACATACCATATTTTTATTTTTTGGTCAACGTTTGGAAATATGAGGGGCTAAATTTAGAGGTTTATACAGTGATTCCTAATGTAAATGATATAAAGAATAAAAGTAGTTTTATAGTGAAGGGTTTGCTTGTTTTCAAAACAAGCAAACCCTCTTGATAGATAGTCTTTTATATATTTTACAGCAAACAATTTATCGATATCTTTGTGCAAATTGCTCGCTATAGGAATCAACTAATTTAGTACGTCCAGAATCAGAATAAACCTTAATATTGTATTTAACATAAACATTGTATGCATCTTGATCCTGCCATTTTTGTACAGTCCACCAATAGTTTTTACCCTTAGGAAGAGAAAGACCGCCTACTACATACCCTGCTACACCAGAAGCAAAAGCATTGCCAATTTTCGCTATAACTCCAGCACCTAAACCTGCTATAGCTGCGTTAACCATAAAACGATATGAGGCATTATAAAATACATTGTTTCCATAAGTTGTCGTTACATATTTCCAGTTGAATGTACCAGCTGTTGGGTGAACATATTGAATTTGATCTGAATCTTTAGGTGTTATTGGATTCAATGGAGCTTGTCCATTTAGGAATAAAGAGTCTAAATCTTGTTGAGGTAATGAACTAATATCAATTGCTCTATTTTCTTTTGATACATCCTGGTTGTAAGAAACTGTAGGTGAATTTCCTTCCTTGTTCTCTGCTGCTTGCGTTGTTGAACTAAATGCAAACCCTGAGCTTAGTAATAAAACCAATGAACTTCCAGCCAATAATGTTTTTTTCATAATAATCCCCTTTCATTTGCATAAAAAATTTTATACAATATATTATACAGTCATTATCTGAAAAGTAATTATTTTCTAAAAATAGGAGGTAGGAGTCAATATGTTTAGTAAGATTACTTCAAAAAATGAACGTATTTATGTGATTTTTGTAGTTGCACTGTCTATAGGGTTGTTTAGCATATCTCGTACAGTTTGGTGGTTGTATGGAATGGTGTTTTTGTTATTTTTATCTGCTTTTATATTTAGAGACAGACCTACAAAAAAGGAAGTAATGATAAATCTTGTTGGCTTTGTAGCATTATGTTTCATTTTCTGGATAGGAGAATACATCATAAATTTGTAAAATACTAACAATGATTCTTGTTAAATACGATTATAACAAATTATTAGATAAATGGAATATTTTACTAACAATTTTAATATAGTGCTAGTTTAGAAAAATCGATTATTTTAGGGGTTTATGCCGTTTTTTTTATTTAGAAATTTTGAGATAACTAAGATTCTTTGACAGTAATGAAAGAAATAAGTCTAAACAAAATATAAAACAAAGCATATTTATAACAGAAACAGCCCAAATTTCTCATTAGGAATTAGGGTTGTTTTTATGATGGGATATCGTTTCACTTTTAGGAATGGATATTTTCAAATGATAACCATTAATGAAATAATGATATGGTATAATTTTCTTAATATATAAGAAAAGAAGGGATGGAATGAGCACGCAAATAAAGGTAACACCGGAACAATTAGAACAAGCTGCTAAAACAGTAAGAAATACGAGATCATCATTAGAATATATACATAAAGATTTATACTCTCAAACTGAATATATAGCTTCTCAGTGGAGCGGAGCAAGCAGTCAACGTTTTTATCAGATGTTTAATGAAGCAAAGCCAATGATGTTTAACATCTTGCAAGAATTAGATAAAATCGCAGTAGAATTAGAACGTGCAGCTGTTAAATTCCGAAAAGCGGATGAATTGTATGGAGGAAATTTAGTTGACTCTGATATTCAAGAAGGAGCCATGTGTGGAAAACTCCCTCCAAAATCAGAAGAGTCATTTTTCAATGAAAAAGATTTAAATGCTGCGTGGACTGGTATTTCTACTGGGTTTGTAGATGGTGCAGTGGATGCGTGGGAAGGACTGATATCCTTAGGTGATAAAGAAACCTGGTTGAATATGCGAGACGCAATTGTAAACTATAGGGAGACTATTCCTGCTGCATGGAACACTGTATCAGATACATTTATGAATAAATTTTGGAATGGGGATCTGGAAAGTAGAGAGCATTATCTGGCTTATGGTATAGCAACGTTAGGACTCGGGCTTCTGGGTGATAAAGGTCTTAGTAAAGCAGGACAAGTTGGGAAGGTAGCTGCTATTACAGGGCTGACTAAAGGGAAATCTCTTATAACTAATTCCCCGGCATACAGAAATGCATTACATATATTAAATAATTATGAATTTAAGGGTGGTAATCATCTCTCATATGCAGGTGTCGGTAGTACACAACAATATTTACAGAAAGCAGCTACGTATACTTATGAAGGCGCGAATGGTCCAAAAACAATTCGTTTGCGAAAAGGAGACTTAGCAGGAGACAAGCACCCAGTTACAGGAATTCCATACGATGCTGACGGATTTCCTATTTTTGAATCAAAAGGGGAGGTACTATTAAAAGAGGCAGATTTCAAAAAGTCTAGAACAACACAGTCTAGAAAGTGTAGTAAAGCATTATATGAACAAATAATGGAAAATCCTGAATTAGCCTTAAAATTCACAGAGGAAGAAATTCAATTATTTAAAATAGGGAAAACGCCAGAGCATTATACATGGCATCATCATCAAGATGCTGGGAGAATGCAACTTGTAGATTATCAGACTCATCATGATACCGGTCATACAGGTGGATATAAAATTTGGGGGAAAGATAGCGATAAATAGGGAGGTACTTAGTCATGAATCACATTACATGGATCAATACAAATGAGAACAAAATAACAAATGACCAAATTAAACAATTAGAACAATACTTTAATATTAAATTTCCTAATGATTTTATAGAGTGTGTACAAAAGTATGATGGTGGATATCCTACGCCAGATACCTTTAATATTCCAAATCAAGATGAAAATTCACTCAATAATCTTTTAACCCTAGATTCTAATAAAAAATACTCCATTCTAGAAACATATAATAATACGAAAGATAGATTACCTCATAAAATTTATCCTTTTGCTAGAGATCCATTCGGTAATCTTTTATGCTTCGATTACCGAAATACGAGTGATTCACCATCAATCGTATTCTGGGATCATGAGGAAGAAGACATAAAGGAAGCAATATATCCTATTTGCTCAACATTTACAGAATTACTTGCTAGTTTACGTGATTTTGAAGAAGAAGATTGAGGGAATAAAAAAACGGTCTAGAATTCTTATAGACCGTTTTTTTATGATTTACTAATTTTCCAACCATCATCCGTTTTCTCTAGTTCAATTACGATTACTTTTTTAGGATTATCTTTATATACAGCATCAACAGTTACTGTAGCAATTTCATTTTTCTCTTCAACTTTTCGGATTTTATAGCTTTTAAGATCCTTGCTAACTGATTTCATTAGGTCTGCATTTCCGCCCACAAAAGCAACGATTTTCTTCGCTTCAGGAGTGAATAACTCGCCAAAATCTTTGACATTTCCTTCTTTTGCATCTTCGAAATACGCTGTAGCAACTTCTTCAGGGTTACGATTATTTCCACATGCTGCAAGTGCTGAAATTGATACTATCATTACCAGCGTTAACATGATCATACGCACAAATTTGTTTTTCATTCAAACCACTCCTTATATATAACGTAATTTCAACTCTTATAAAGAGCTAAATCACTTGTATAAGTATATAATAATTAAAACCGTAAAACTATATATATTTAAATATAATTTTTATGATGTTACTATTATTATTAAAAAGATGAGCAGCAGGGGAATCTACCTATTACTATAATATTGATTTCCGTTATATACATTAGTATAATAATGAAGTCAGCGTTATAGGGGTATAACAGACGACATTCATTTTTAAAATCATAAAATCGGATTCACTTATATGAAAGATAAAAGCTCTCCCATTCACAGGAGGGCTTTTATCTTTTTTGAACTATACGCATATTCATAAAAATTAGAGTTAAGGCTTTCTTTATATAGATTACTTTTGTGAAAACTTACCAAAAAATTTACAGTAAATCCATACAAAACACATATATCGTATATATAATATATTTGTAGATACTAACATTAAGAAAAAACGTTAAATGTAATTTTAGCGTGTACTATTTATCCATTTACATTGTAGTAAAAATTAAATGACTTAAGTAGAAGAGAGGATGATTAACAATGGGACAAGTGTTTATTGATGAAAAAGGACCACAAGAAACAATCAGAATTCCAAATACATACCGTGACGATAGAAGAATAAATCTAGGTGATGATTTAATGCGTTCTTATGTAGCCGATGTACTTTATATTCCAGAAGATTCCCTAGAAAATGTTAACAAAAAATACCTGGAACTGGTTGAAAACTATAGAAGCGGACAAAAAAATAAAGTTGAGAAAGAGCTAAAAGGAATTGATATTCTAAAAGGCAATTTCAATTTCGGCGTTGCAAGTATGAAAGAAGTAAATAGTAGTTTTTATTTAAATTTATTTAACATGCTACTAGATGCAAATGTCTCTAACTTACTATTTTCAGTAAATAAAATGTCGATGGTTATTGATGCTAGACTTACACAGTGGATTCTCCAACTGGAAGCAAAAAGATTTATCGACTCTGCTATTTTGTTTAAATACAGTCTCACAAAATATTGTGAATTAGAAGCATCTGAAGAGGTTATTAGAAATCTTTTTGATCCAGAAAAAACAATCAATGAAATACTATACTCTATTCAAAAAGATTTGAAAGAATTTGTGGCAAAACATAAGAATATTGCTAGAATGAGGAACCAAATAGCATATTACAAAAAAATGATAAAGGACATTGGGAATGGGAAGAAATTAGCTAATGATGTGGTATTTGAAAAAGTATCATTTGACTGGGAAAAGGTAAGCTCTGATGTTGATTTATGGTTAAGTGAGAATAAGTTACACGGTATATGGGAACCTGAGCAATCTACACTAATTCTTGATCAGGGAATACCTTCTAAGCCATTTGAGAATATTGGGTTTGGCAATATAATGGAAGAGAAGGATTCTAAAGAATTTGTTGGATTACAATTAGCAGATATGCTAGTGGTGATAACAGGAAGCTACATTTCTAAACTTGCATCTGCAGTTCGTTATGATAAATCAGAACCAGAAAAAACTAAGCACCTTGGTGCAGAATGGTTTGTACTAAAGGAGCATCAATTTGACCTAATATCGAAAATGACAGAGTTCCTTTTTGGAAATGATCATGTTTACAGTGTCATAGGAGATACTTATTTTGATGAAACTCACTTGTTTGAGATGTATTGTAGGTATATAAGTTCCTTTAGTAATTATGACAATTATGATAAAAAGAAGACTGAATTACATGTTAAAGATATGTTTATTTATCTTGCAGCTGCTACAAACGAAAAATGGGAATTAGGAGTACAAAACGAGCTTTTCGCAAGGAATATGTATGGAGATTATATGACTGGAATTAATGAGGGAGTAATACGGAAATTGTAAACTCTCGTAAAATGGATAATAAACCTGCCAGTAACTTAATGTTTCAATAGCAAAAAAGAACTTATAACCTTTATGTATTATGGTTTCTAAGTTCTTTTTTTGTTCTAAGGTAATTAAAATTCATTAGTATCCATTCTTATATAAAAGGTTCTTAATAGAATCTCAATACAAAAAAAGCTAGAATATAACAACCAGTCACACATGATTGACTAAAGACTTTTGTTTTACATAATAACCAATCTTTTTTTATGGCCATATAACGTCTAATTACCAATGCAAGCTGAAAAATAGAAGCAAGGCAACACATAAATAACAAAAACTCGATTAAAACTCTCATCATTGCACTCCTCCTTAGTAACTAAAAAAAGCAGGGTAGCTATGATTCCTGCAATATAAATAATAACACATATCCTTAAACTTTTTAATATATAAACATTAAAATAGTTAAATATAGATTCGGAAATTTATAATATCTACGTAATTCTAAAATTAGTAATAAACGGAAAACAACATAAAGTTTGCAATAAGCAAAGGAGCTTGGCAACTTAATTAGTTATGGTTTATGTAAAGTATTAATTCAAGTCTAATCTAATCTTACCTGTATACTTAATGACTTAAATATTATTACCTAATAATACTTTATTATTTTGTCCCGTCTAATAAATAGGCTACATTCAGACCATTACAAATTAAAACTTCATACAAACCACACATTAACTACACTACTAACACAAATTGATATTGTATAATTTAGTTATTATAATTCACAAAGAACATTCAAATATAATGATATTAGGTATTACAGAAGTTATATGACATTAGAAGAGAAGAGAACAAATAAGGGGAGAAGATACTATGACAAGTTTTGCGAATCAACACGTAGAAAATACGATTTTAGAAGAGGATGTAGAGCTTTTAAAGGTTATGGCACACCCAATGCGCTTAAAACTGATCAGTGAGCTTTCTAAACATAAAACACTAAATGTAACCCAAATGACCGAAATTTTAAACATTCCACAATCAACAGTTTCCCAACATTTATCTAAAATGAAAGGGAAGGTTATAAGAGGTAATCGTCAAGGATTAGAAATTTACTATAGCATTGAAAACCAAAAAGCCAAAGAAATTATGGGGTTATTAGGACCGTTACAATAAAATATTAGGACTACAATTTAAAAGTAAATTATTTAGAAAGCAAAACCCTCCTGATAATGGAGGGTTTTTATTTGTTAATTCATTAAAAAATAATCTCTTTATTCTAATGATATCAATAACTAAAATATGTCATAATGAACCTGTAAAAGAAAATGCCCCATCAACACTAATACGCCGCTGGAAGGGATATAGATGATAAAAAAAGTTATGATGATACAGCAAATAAAGTATACACATTGGGCTTATTTAAAAGAGGCACTAACGAATTTTTGGAATTACCGTTAATATACAAAAATGAAGAAAATTACAAATCGTTTCACTTACCATTAGCAGATCTGAATAAGATTTTATACAAAAAACTTTGTGAGTTCCTGGAAATTGATTATAATAAAAACGGTCCTTTTAAACCACTATATTTTTTCAAGGCTCTACATAACGCTATTCCAACAAAAGCTAATATTCTGCTTAAGGATAGATTGGCTTGTTCATATTCATATCCTACCAGTAAAGATAATGAACAAGACAAAATATATTTTCGCAGTTTCCTTAATAATGATTTAAATGGAAAAAAACGGAGTTTAGAAAATAAAGCGAAAACGGAAAAACTTTTACCCGATGCTCATAAGCTTATTGGTACAAAGAATATTTCCGTATGCTTCACGCGTACACCAAAAGATGAGCGAAAAGAAAAAGAAGAAATAAAGACTAAATTTAACAAACTCTAATCTCAAATATAACCCAAAAGAGCCTGGCACAAATGTCGGGTTCTTTATATATACCTACTACACACCCAATCACTAGTAGCTATAGACTAGCATATCTATCTTGTTTATTTTTTATATACTATATATTTAAACTTGTTACAGAGTAGAAAAGTAACCTACATTTAAACCTACACGTACCCATAAGATCACATGGATTTGCTTCTGTAATGTACAAAGACATGAATCTCTAAACTAAAATCTCATGAACAATCGTTGGAAAATAGTCCTTATCATAAACTTTGTAGGTACTTTCTTGTCTTAATAACGGGACATGAAAGTCTAAACTTTTTGTACTTAGGACAAGAAACTCTAAACTACTTAGCCAGCAATAATGCAATAAGAAGAAAGTTAATTTTCTCCTTATTGCATTATTACTATTAAAAAAGAACTTATAGGGGTCCCGTCACATGCCCATCAACTTAAGAACGAAAACAAAATGAACTTTCGTTCAAACAAACTAAAAAACACGTAATGTACTTTT
>NZ_JAQFUY010000049.1:0-22410 GCF_027716745.1 Bacillus cereus group sp. Bc010 | reverse complement strand
CGATGTTTCTACAATTAAGAATAGTCCTCGTTGTCGCCTATGCTCCCGCATTACTTACTCGAGAACGTCTCGCACCGCATAATCGTTCCCTCCAAGTTCTTTTTTACATTAAAAAAAGGAAGATCCAAGTAAATACATCACTTAGTTCTTCCTTTTACCCTCTATAAACTACCTCGACCTTATTAAAATGGTAGTTCTTCATCTGTAATCTCCGGTAACTCATCCATACCAGCAAATATATCATCCGGCTCTTGGGATGGCTTTCTTGTTTCCTGCTCTTTTGGATTATCTAATTCTGTCCAAGTGTTATCTTTTTTCATTTACATTTCCCTCTATCTCTCTTATTTTTCAGGTTCGTATACAACTTCTTCGTAATCAAAAAAATAATCTTTCAATTTACGTAGGATTGAACGAATCTTCGGTTCAGCTACGATCTTTGTACCATGGTAAAAACTTTGTTGCCCGACAAAGCGCCATAAGATTACATAGCCTTCTTTTGCTTCTTGTATGCCTTCAATATATAAAGCGATTTCTTGAATAGCAACCTTTTCATTAAGAGTATCTGGTTTAAAGTATTGAAATTTCCCATCTGGTAATATAATTTCAGCTTCAAAACATCCTCTCATTTGATTCACTCTTGCTCTTGATTCAGATGACATTGCTGGTGCAGCATATGATTTCTGATTTTTTTCCATTCGTGCTTTATGTTCCTCTACTGTTGGTACTGGTTGTAAGTGACTACAATCTTTTTTCATTTTATTATCTCCTCTACTGTTTAATTTGTTATTTTATGAATCATAAATAACCCCGCCTGCAAACTTGAAAACAACACAAAAAGGGCTTCTTCAAGTCGATTAAAAATGTGCATAGCAAAATAAGCTATATATACACTAATCGGCTCAAAGAAGCCCTTTCATAAATGAAACAAGACGCAACTTGCTTCTACAACTCAACCACAACACAAAAAAAAGGTGTGGGAATAAACGGAATCAAATAAACTAACAATATACCTATATATTACACAATTAGGATTATAGTAGCAAGGTGTTTTACAAGTTTTAATAACTTAAGTAAGTTATTAGTAATTTAAAGAAATAATAATTTATATTCAAAGTTAAAAATAACTTACTCATCAAATCTCTCCTTTTGTATAATTTGATTACCATCTAGCATAATGCTAATCTATGAAATAAGCAGTCTTTCACGGATAAACTTAGAAAAATCCGCTCTAAAAATTAAAACAGATTCTTCTAAGTTATAGACTTTTGCTTAGATTATTCTGAAATGAACTCTAAAAATCTTTTTCCAACCTCTGTAGTACCTGATTGCCACAATCCTGTTTCACTCATTGTATTATGAAGTGTGTCATAGGCAATTAAATCTCTATTTTTCAAATCTCTGACGATTTGGTCATAAAAGTCACGTCTGTCTCCTAATTCGGGGAATGCTGAAACTAAAATTGTAGATTTTCCTCCCGAGAAAAGGCTAGGTCTTGTTTCAGCTGTAAAATAAGATTCTGGAGAATTTAGGAATGATAATATTTTCAAATGCCATTCATTAAATTGGTCTATATAATTTAAAAACATTAACTTTTCATTTTCTTCTATCCCCAATTTAGGCGTATTGGAAATTGAATTCATTAATGCTACTCTTTTATCCTTTTGATGTGTTTTTAAAGCTATTGAATATGCTTGCATAGCAACTGTTAAGAACTCTTGATTATCAGCTAGTTCACTTATATTAAAACCTTTTTGCTCAAGAGCATGTAACCTACGATCCATTTCTTCCAAAATTTCAGTTCTTCTCTTACTTGCAGGATCTGCAAATGCAACTCCAAATAGTTCTGAAAGCATCGGTCCTGCTACCGGTACAGTACCTGCAGCCCCCTTAGCCATTGCATAAATAGTCTCTTTTGTTTTTTCATTCATTTTAATTACTCCCTACTTTAAATTTCCCCTTCTAGAGGTAAACCTTGCGTTATTGCAGATGATATATCATCATATTTTGAATTATATTTTATATTGGAATTTATATCCACTCGTATATACCTTCATAAAAAAGAATCTGATATCTTAATAGATACCAGATTCCTTTTTATACTAAGGGCTATATATTCTGTCTTAAATTATTAATATCTTTTCAATAATTGTTATATAGAAGTCTTTCTTTTCTTTTTATGACCTGGAATAATCAACTCTCTAATTCGCTCATTTATTTCATCTTGTAATATATTAAAGATTTTAATAAGTTCTGTACGCTCATTCTCCATCACTATATGTTTAGGGTTATTGTTAATAACTCGCATTATTTGTTTTTCTATATTGTCGATATCAAATTGTGGGAGTTCATTATTAGGATCTAACCCTATATTCATATATTTTTCAAAAGCTTTTTCAATAGGCAGTAAACACTCTGAGCGTTTAACAGGTATTTCACCAGCCTCTGGATCATATTCAATATGTTCAACCAAAATCTCACAATAAATTTCAGGTTTTACATGAGAACGTACTAGTAGATAATACAAATTATTGCTCATTAATACATCGTAAAGTTTTGAACCATTCATCTTAAATTCTATATTTCCTACTTCTTCCTCGTAATCAGTTTTTTCTATATATTTATTAATGACTTCACATATAGCATTAGATGCTATTCCATCTAAACTTTTTTTTATTTTATTTATATTATTTTCTTTTTCTAATATTTTATTTATTTTCTGTTTCCAATCTTCCTCAAGTGCATCAAATATATATCCATTTTTAACTGCCTTTATCCCACTAAAATCCAAAGGTTGAGAAGAAAATGGTTTTAGATTACGATAATTATTGATATCATTAATTATCGGTTTATAGCTCTCATTAACAATAAGTGACCTTTGACTATGTTCTAGTGCACCTTTAGCAAACTTTATTGATTTAACACCAATAAAAATCGCTACCACAATTGAGACTAAACCAATCCAATTGCTAACTCCTATATCCTTTATACTTTCTAGCATTTTCTTTGCACCTTTTATCCCTTCCCATTTATAGGCTTTTTATAATAAGTTCATTACCTCTTGTCTCTCTATCCACTTATCCAGTTTATTTTTCGTGTCATCATTTAATCGTTTTCTTTTACCTGATAGCATCCTTGAAAGCGTTGAATACGAAATATCAATTTCTTTCGCTAGCTCACGAATACTTTTATTATTCTTCTCTTTATACGTGTTCATTTTTTCAATATAGAACTCAATACTATTAGGTATTTCTTGATTTGGTATACTTATTGGCTTCTCTTCAATTACAGGTGGCTTTTCTTCAATCTCGATAATTAATGGTGACTGCTGCTTACTTTTCTTAGTAATCAACTCTTGTTGTAATTTAACAAGTTCATTTGTCGGAGAAATAATTACTTTTAATTTTAGCCAGTAATTCTCAAACCAGTTTTTCCCCTTGCATTTCTCTTCATCAATTTCAGGAGAGTACTTCCATTCCTTAATAACTTGGTCCCTCATAAGATCATCTAACGTCTTTTCAAAAACTTGTCTTGTAAGGCTTGGTTTTCTATTCATACTGATTTCCATTACTTGTAATAACCCTTTAGGACCACCAATACTATATGAATGTGTTAGATGTTGATATGATTGTTGAATACGCCAACGCCAACTTAGATATCTGGTTAATCGTTTGTGATATCTTTGTTGCTTGCTGTTATACTCCAATGCTTTCTTAGATAATAAACCTGTTAGTTTTTCAGAACCATATAGATATTTCGATAAAAAACTACCTGGTGTAACGTTCATACTCTCTATTCCCAATGTTTTATCCGTATCAATATCTTTTGCAATGATAATTTCATCCATTACAAATAACCTTCTAATTCTTTGCTTTTTATAAGCCAAGGTTTCATTTGGATCCTCTTCATTTAATATCACGATCTCATTATCTTCATTTACATAAATAAAAATACTAGCAAGAGCAGCTAAACGCTCCATAATCTTTAATCTGTCTTCTTTTCGATAATAAGCCTTACCATTTTTGATTTGTTTCATATTACACATATCTAATATTTGTTCATAATGTACAGGCACAATAGTCTTATCATTTTCCGCACTCTTTACCCACAGTTCTGTTACAATATCAAGGCAATCTGCCGTCAAATCATCCATTACTCGTGTTAAAAAAGTAGAGTCAATCAAGGTATTCCATCTTTTTAACTCTTCCCTTTGTAACTTCATATCACCATCGTCATGTGACGATACTACGACTAGACTATTTTGTTTATCCTGCAATTGAGCAATACGTACATTCTTATCTTGGTCATCTGTAAACTTATTCTTAGCAATAGTGTCTGATAAATGGTACATAAACCCTGCATTACTTCGCTCTATGTAATCACTCTTAGCCTCTGTATCTAAAGGTAATTCTTTTGCGACAACAGGCAATTTAATCCCAAATTCCATATATAAATCATCTTTTAGACATTCAAAAATTTCTCCCTTATAATTATCTAATTTTGGAAGAATGTCTATCGCCGATAATCCTAAAGCTTCCTTTTTAGAAACCCATTTCACTAGTCTTTCGAAAGTCTGTGACGAATAAGTTGAGTTGTATATCCTCTGTAGATCTCTTTCTACATCTTGATAGAATTGTTGCCATTTATTTAACACTCTTTCACTTCCCTCAACTCCAGTTAGTAGAGGGTATGCTATATATAAGGTGTTTTGAAATAGTACTTTTAACTTTTCCACTAATAATCCTCCTAATTGCTTCTAATACAATTATATCAATTGCTACTTATCATTCATACCATTCTAATTAGAGTTTCGATAGGATATATTATTATTGAGCATTCCAATGAATATTCCTATTGTTTAGCTAACGAAAATATGATGAACAATTAATATCTTTTTGTAAACTGAAGTGCCCATGAGAAAGGTATCTATCCAGAAGCAGGAAACTTTTATGAACACTTATTAAAGAAAATTAAAATGCAATTGATTATGAGTAGTGGGAATAATATTTAACAAACCTTTTTATAAAGGTTTGCTTTGAGGGTTCAGTAGATTTGAAATAAATTCATTATTTAAGGTGGAATAAAAGTAAACAAATAAATATAAGTTCACATAAAAAAGAAGCATAGAAAAACATTCTATGCCTCTTTTTTTATAAACAACTCAATTCCCATTAATTATTAACTTAAAATCCATTACTAATAGTATAAAGTATTCTTTAAAACATTTATAACTGTGATGCTATAACAGCAATAGAGTTATGTAGTGAGTGAATCAAAACAACAATCCAAAAAGCAGATAATGTAACTTCTACTTTTTCATTCTTTTTTTGATATACCCAATAAGCATAGTTATATAATACTCCAATTATTGCTGTAGCGACTATATAAGTAATACCATCTGAATGAATTAATCCGAATATAATCGATGCTATTAAAATGATAAGAAAATCACGATCTTTAATAAGAGAAATACAACTTAATACCCAAAATAAAAACACCTGAAAAATTACTGTTTCATATACAGGTGCCGCAAATACTCCTACTAAAATCTGTATAATAGCGGGTTCTTCCTTTATTGGATGTTGTTTTATTGCCGGTAAAAATAAATCTAATGGCATCACAAGTAAAAATGATCCCAATACCATAAGTAATACAAACCAAATTATAGGTAAATCAAACATAAATCTATTCAATTTTTCCAGCATATATCTTTCTCCTATCACCTTTTTATATTCATAAAATTATATATTATATTTTCATTAATACAATAAGGTAATAGAATTAAATTAGTATAAATAGTACAAAATAATAAATTCTCTATCTTCTTCCCTTTCGTATTTGTAATAGCAACAATACATTTAATTTTTATAAGTTTACAAAATTCGTTTTACACTAATTATAAGTTAAACATGCGACATCTTTCTCAACTTGTGTACTTTTCCTGCAAAACATGCAACACCTTTCCCATCTTGCGTACCTTTCCTGCAAAACATGCAACATCTTTCCCATCTTGCATACCCTTTCTACAAAACGTGCAACATCTTTCCCACCTTGTGTACCTTTCCTATAAAACATGCAACGCCTTTCCCATCTTGCGTACCTTTCCTATAAAACATGCAACGCCTTTCCCATCTTGCGTACCTTTCCTGTAAAACATGCAACATCTTTCCCATCTTGCGTACTTTTAATATAAAATGAGCAACGCTTTTCCAATGTTACGTACTCTTTTACTAAAACAAGCAACATTCTTCCCATGTTGCGTACTTATTTTTCGCAACAAGCAACACCTAATATTTAAATTATTTAATTTCACATTAAAAATAAGCAACATTTTTCCCAAGTCGCGTACCTATACTACTAATAAAACCAGCTACAAATGCTGTTATATCAGGTGATTTAAAACATTTAATCTAAAACAAACTATATATTTCACAGAAATCCTTTCCCAAGTCGCGTACCCATTTTCGCGAAAAAGAAGCAACATCTTTCCCAAGTTGCGTACCAAAAATCAATTGGAATATCTATAGAGTATTGATATTAAAGGATTTCTCCTATTCTCAATAAATAGCATCATACAAGAAAAAAGCAACACTCCTTCCCAAGTTGCGTACCAAAAAAAAAATCAAACTTTTTTTCTATCCCTTGTGGCTCTAAGGCTCGTAAGGTGTTGCCTTTTTTAAAATTCTCTCTTAAAGGGCACATTTTTACAAAATTCGTTTTGCTATAATCAAAATTGGTATATTTTATAGTCTTTTGGCATATATTTCTGAATTTGTAGAACGGAGGTGAAAAAGATGGGGAAATCATTTGTAATACGAAATCAACGTAGCTTAAATGGGAAAACAACCAATGCCGTGTTAGTAACACTAAAGTCTTGGCAAAAACTTGTAGAAGCATTTGAAGATAAGTACTACAGCTATAAAGATACATATTTAGAAGATATTCTGCAGCACATGACATACGAAGAACGTATTGCTGACGAAGAAGGTTTTGTCGAAAAAGCCAAGCCATCTTTTTCACGTCGCGCATTGTCTGCACTTGCTGAAAAAACAGGAAGAAAACATAAATTATACGGCATTACGAATGCTGATCTTGAAGTTTTCTTATATCTACATAAGAAATGCTTTACTAATGGTGTCATTCCAAATGTAACAATACATATGATGTGGGAAGATTACAAGCAATATAAAGAAGAATTTGCTTATATCCAACATTCTCAATTCTATATTGCATTAAAGAAATTAAACTTACATAACATTATCTCCATTGAAAACGGAGTAGATGGCCGATATACAATCAAGCTGACTCATTTTATGAATGAGGAAACAGAAAAAGCAAATCCATACGTATATATTAGTCCTGTTGTATTTACTAAGGCTTTCTTTAAGCTATCTGTAGCGGCTAAGAAACTATTCTTAGACATTGCCATGCAACAACATACAGAAACAACATTAAAGCGTTCATTGGACAAGCAGGATGAAAGAGGAAACAAAACTCACTTCGGTGGGATGTATCGTTTCTTACATAAAAAATATCCGCATCAAATCCGTTCCGTTATCGATGAATTAACAACGGCATTACCATGTACGGGGAATCCCCTATTCAAAATTTGCAAAATGCAAAAAGGGGTAAAGCATACAAAACGATATACAACCTTATATCTATCTATTCATTCAGACTTTTTATGTACAAAAGAATCTGGAGAAGAGCAACACAGGGATCCATTTACACCAAAAACCACCTATGCTCGCAAGGCAAAGTTTATAGAAGCAGTTCTACAGGAGATGAATATCGGTGAACTGTCTGCAGACATGAATAAGTTCATTCATGTATTAAAGCATACTTGTCATCGTCAAATCCGCAGTGTAATTCGCGGACTCCGTGACATGATTGATCGAAAAGAAGGATATCCAACGAAAATTGTATATACATTGAAAAAACTATTGCATCAAACATCTCAATATCAAATCCTTGATGCTGCAGCGAAAGAAGGTATCTACCCTCTTATTGCGCAACATATACCAAAAGAGAGAAATAGTGACCGTGAGCAAGCTGTCTTTAATTTCGGTTTACATTATTCTATGTACTCTCTTCACAACATTAAGAAGATGTTTAAGAATGTGCATACACTACTGAAGCAGAAATTTGCGGTACCTGTGACGGAAGAATCTTATCACCGTAATTATTTAAAATATCAGGAAGAAACGTTATTTAGAAAATATGCATATGATCAAGGTGTGAATCTCCATGCATATATTGCTTTAGAAATTGAAATGCGCGAAAAATTAAAAGTACGCGGCCATAAAGAACGCACAATTCCAAGTGATGTACGTGAATGGTTTATTGAAGAAATTGATAAGCTACCGCAAGAGCAGCTGCGTGTGATTGAGCTACCAAAACAGTTTAATTTACTAGAGTTTATGCGTACCTTTGAACGTTTAGTACGTGCTGGTGTAACAATAACCACTCCTGATCAGGTGCTAACCGCAATGAAAATAAAATAATAGCAACTAGCTCTCTATTTTTGAAAAAAACAAAAGTAGAGGGCTATTCGTGTTTATTTGAGTAGTAACACCTTCCTACTACTCTATTTATAAATACTAAATCGAAAGAACTTCATGTAAAATGGAGTCTTTTTTTATGCACTTCTATACAATTTTGATTCTATCAATGCATAACTCTCCACATAATACTAGAGTGTATTCCTCTACTGTATTAAAACCTATCCCATAATACCTACAAAAAATCAAAAGGAAAATTATAAAAATAGTGGATATGAGGACAAATATGATCCAATGTGGATATAATCCTTCTAAAATCATTGTTATTACTAATGTTGTTGTATTTATCTAATAAAAATCATCAACAAAAATGTGAGTTATGTGTAAATAGTGAGTTATGTTCAAAAATAGCAGCCTAATCTGAATAAAATGTGGATAATTAGACGGTTAGAATTAACCTGATTACTAAAATAAGTAAAAAAGTTCTTATTTACGGGGTTGAATATATATAATGCGATTAGTATCAAATTCTTTCTGATTTCATGTAGAAATATAGTAATTCCTTTCTGTTTTTTTGTAGAATTAAACGTCTAATAATCATTGAATTTACGAATACATTTTCTGCTATTTATGATTTTTTAGGTTCTAACATGAAATTTTCCCTTGTGGGAGTAGATATTTCCCCTGTTTTTGATAACCTATAATAGTTTTATCTTTATTTCTTTTTTTATATAAGGTATATATTTATAATAGATTTTTAATATAGCTAGTATAATTGTTAATAAGATGTCCGACCTAATTGAAAATATTTGTAAATTGCGTTATAATAATGGTAATTAAACAGATCATTACCCTCATACAAAAGGACAAACCTACGTATCCCTACCAGGACTAGGTTTGTCCTTTTTTCATTTTAATAAACAATTTATATTGGAGGATTACACATGGCTACACTAAAAGAAACAACTTACATAGAAATGAATACCTATAACGAGATTGGATTTTTTAAAGGGATTGTTTGGGGATTAGTTTTTGTAGTGCCTTTTTGGAGTATTATGATAACTCTATTTATCTGGCTTTATAACTAATAAACAACATATCCAAAAAGCAAAGGGTTGTTTGTCCGTTTGCTTTTTGGATATGCCAGCAACCGTGCGTAGCAAAGGGCGGTAGCAGGTCTTTCACTTATTTTCTGTTATAATATATCCAAAGAAATTAGGTGACTATATTGAATGAGACAATTAACTTAGAAAAAACTTTAGAAGCGTTCTCTACATATTTAAGTGAAAAAGGCCGAAAACATTCTACAATCCAACGCTATGCATACGATATTAAAGATTTTTATAGATGGTTGAATGAAAATGAGTTGCTTTTACATATAAAATCATGGAATGAAATATCCGTAGATGATTATCAATCTTATTTCTCAGTGTTAGAAAATAAACGAGAATATTCTCTTAAAACAAGGCACAGGATATGGGTGGTTTTAAAGAGGTTACACATGTTTTTAGGTATAGTTAGTCCATTAGATGATATTCATCTCTCTTTAATTCCGGATCAATCACTAAATGACAATGATTTTATTACCGAATTGGAAGAGGCGCTTTTAAAACAAACTGTTCTATCAACTAAGGGATTAACAGAAAGACAAGCTAAATACCGTCCTCTAATCATGGATAGAAACGCTTGTATAATTAATTTAATAGTAAACTATGGTTTGTCTTTGCAAGAGCTTGTATCGCTTAATATGAACCATATACAGTTTGCTAGGAACACTTTAATTGTTCCAGGAGAAAACGGAGATACTAGATCCATCTTCTTAACAGCCGAAGCTACACAACAGCTTTACAAATATTATTCGACTATCCCTGAACCTGTAAGACCTCGACAGCACACAGATAATCCTCTATTTGTGGCATTTGATTTTAATCGAGGTACTTATCGATGGGTTTACGAAAATGATGCACCAAAAGCTTTGTCTGAGGTTGCTATACAAAAGATGATTCGACTTGAAGTGAAACGAGCAGAATTAGATAGGCGTATTTCTGCACAGCAGATGAGGAACACATTTATTCTTCGCCTTATTAAGCAAGGACTTTCTGAAAGTGAATTAATTGATAGAATTGGTTTTAAGACTAAAATATCATTGAAAAGATATTTTCAATATTTAAGATTAAGCTGTTAATAATGCTCTAGATGAACAAGTCCATCACAAAAGGTATTTAAAGGAATGAGAAAAATGCACGAGAAAGGAATATATGTTATGCAAAACACTTTAACTTTATGTTTAGTAAAATTAGGAGAATTGTTTTATGCAGGTGGATTGCACAGAATACCATACGATGAAACTTCATTTAGTTATGAGTTTGTAAAAGATGAAGAAGTGGCATTTCTCTTTATAGATAAAGATATAGCCGAACGAATTGCTAAAAAATGTGGTGGTGTTGTAATTAATAAAGAAATTACTTCGCATGAATACACTCAACTAACCATTAAGCACGAATGTTATATAAAAAGCGGAAAAGATTGGGATTTGGAACAAGAAAAAGTTATTCAAAAATTTTTAAGTAATTAAGATTTTCAAAACTTCATCACTCTGAAACAGTTAAATGTTCTTTTTAAAATCAATACATAAATAAAAGACAGCAACGCTTGTGTTGCTGTCTTTTGTTTACAATGACTCACTAATTAATTTTGCGATGTCGACAAATTTCTCTGCAAATAATATAAAGACAATTGCAAGTAACCCGCAAAGTGTCTTTACGGAGAACTCAACAGCATCTACATTAGGCTTAGTTAAATTAATAAGTCCGCCAATTCCCATAAACAGTGTAATCAACCCAAGCATAAACTTTGTAATAGGAGTTACTCCGGGTATTTCATTTCCTACAAATAGCTGAAAGCAGTAGTACATGCTCCAAATAAAAAATACTATTGTTGGAATTGTGGTTAGAATTTGAATACATCTGTCTTTGAAACTAATTTCAGTCATAAGTATCCTCCTTGAATCCTATATTTATACGTTCCTAATAGTTCTTTGGTAAATATCGTAACTATTTTTTAAAAATCTGTTTCCTTCTCATTTTTTTATCGATTTCTTTAATTGCGTTTTCATTTTCTTTAATTAATTCATCAAAGTGTTCTTCCTTATTCTCTTCTATATACTTCATAAGTTTTTTGAATTCCATTATAATCTCCTCTTGCCTTTGTAATATAGAAAGCACCTATTGAATAGGTACTCTCTAAATATATCTATTATTTATATATCACGCTATAAGAAATGTTTCGTTAGCCATTTCTTTAAGTATTTTTGCAAAGAGGTGATTAGTCTCCTCGGATAGCAACTCCTCTGTTTCTAGCAATCGAGAGAGCCTACTTATAAACTCTGTAGTATATAGGATCTTCGTATTTTCTAATTCATCCGGATTAAATAATTGTTCATTCTTCATAGAATGAATGAACAGCTGTACAAGCATCTTCTTATGTTGTGCTTCTGCCTTTTCATGGTACATCGTCATACCTAACCATTGACGTATAATGCGTTCAGCATCTCTTGCTTCTGTTATATCAAATCTAGATACAACAAAGGTTAGTTTGTTCCATGTAAGCTTTGCAGAATCATTAGAATAATTTGAAGGAAAAAAGAAAAAACTCTGCTGCGTAACTTTCTGTCGTTCCTTCATCCAACGAAATATCTCCTGCTTCCCTAAATGAACATCAATTTCCACGAAAAACACAGGGAATGGAGACGTCGTTTTTTCTTCATTTATTGTACAATCAGGTTTGAACACCAATTCACCAAGACATGCGTGATGTATTGGCTCCAATTCATCTCGATATACACGAATACCATCTGTGTCATACCAGCCTTGTAGTACTGCCTCAATTTCTTCTTCAGATATAAGACTCGTATTCATTTCTTGTTGAATATAAAGTAGATATTCTAAAAGCATTCTTCTACCTTCTACTGTTAGTCCTCCAGGTGCATAGTCTCCCTTTTCTGTACGATCAAACATAATATAATCATATTCAACATGATTACATATGGAAAACAAGTCTGAATCCCTTTTATTTTCGTTTCTAAGGAGCGTTTGCAGGCTTCGTCTATTCATTACATTCCGATACCGAATATCGTTTCTAATCGAACGTAAGAAGCTTTTCCAGGATTGTAGATAAGCATAGTCCGTATACCCCTCACTAATTAGCTGGGTCAACATTTTATCCTCACCATTCATCATTAGGCAAGTCCAACATCCACTACGTGAGTTTGCAGCTCCACAAGCATTTCCCTGCTGCTTCCCACCTGTTTTTATGCCACATTCAAACATAGCTTGTCCATACTGTATGCTCATTTCTTCCACATCCACACCAAAGGGCAGTATCCCTCTATCTAAAAGTAACATCCATACTTCATCACCGGTTAAAAATTTAACTGGATTAAAGCAGAGGATATTCTTCATATCATTATGACGTGAAAATAAGGAATCATTACTTATCTCATGCTTTTGAATACTATGTCTTCTTCGAGCGCTCTCTTCATTACGAACGGCCAGCATAAGCACACCATCATATTCATCAAAGCATTCTACTGCAGTAGTAGTTTGAGAAGCTATTAAGATTTCTTTCATCTTTCGCTGCATCGGTTTGACCTTGAGAGAGTCAGTACACCATCTCAATCTACTGTTTCCGCTCGGTGGTAAAACGCCTCTGCCTATTACTTTATACCAATATGATTCTTTCATAAGTGGTTTCACACCATGAACGACAAATGGTAGGTTTTGCTCATTTGCTTTCTCCTGGATCTTTTGTAATGTCCTTGAGATATAAGCCGTCATAGCAGGTGTTTCTACTCCAACTTCGGAAGTTAAGATATGAATTGGATTTGTACGTTCCTCTAGTGGTAGCTCAGCAATTGCATCCCATAGTAACGTCAACATGGCAGAACTATCTTTCCCCCCACTGTAACCTACAAAACAACAATCGCGAGATAAATAGACTTTTTTCATTTCCTCTTTAATTTCTTTATATATATCCATCATTATATTGTTATCCCCATAGCAAAGTATCATTTCATACTACTATGGAGCATACCTCCTCTGTTTTTAGATAGAAAAAGAGAGTCCCTATTTAATAGGCACTCTCTTTTGTGTATATCCTCTATTTTTAATCAACTGTGATTTCATGTATATTCAACTTGTTTAACTTTTCCATATAAAAGCTCATTACTTTTTGAGCATGTTGTATAGCGATTAATCCATCTTGAACAGTAAGTGCTTCAAAATACGGATAACGAATGTCTGTAGCATAACCATTTAGCTGCACGCACTGTTCTAAAATCAATGAGAATTCCTCATCTAATTTCCGACATGATTTGTGCAGCATTAAAAGGTTATGAGTTTTTGGGACTGTCCTACCGTTTAGTGCAAGAAATCCTTTTAGAAGTTTTTCCACACATTGTTGACTATGATAACAAATAATTGCAGTTGGGAAAGGTTTCATGTGAGTTAAGTAACTAGCAGAATCTAAATCAGATTTTGCAATAAATACCCACTCTTTTAGATCCTCAATATTTCTCATATAGGACCTTCCCTTCTAGTGCAATCTTATGTTCCATAGTAACGGTACGGCTAGCACGTTCTTGAAACTCTTCTGGTCCGTACACTAAAATATCAACTGGTGTTTCCATAACATCATAAATACCCCAATTGATACGATTAATGACTTCCCTTTTTCTTTCTCCGACACCTTCCACAACAATACAGAGATCAAAATCACTGTCTTCATTTGGTGTGCCATATGCATGAGAGCCAAAAAGGATGATTTTTTGGACAGAAGATACAGTTTCACGAATCTTTTGCACTAATAGGTCCAATTCCCTTTGTACTTCTTCGTTAATCCGAATCACTCCTCGGATAAAGTAATTATATTGACGTTTAAGTATATTATACATACGTTTCCCTTCTCCTTGCTATTACATATTTATTTTTATATTTTTCTCTTGTTTCCCAACGTTCTGCAATGCTTGATAACATTCGTATATCTGCTTGAAATCTTGTAAAAATCCATCGTCAGAGATACTATGAAAGCCTTTAAAGTTCTTTCTACACCAATATAAAATGCTAGATTCATCCTTCGCTAAAAAAGAATCCGGATTGAAATGAATCAAAGCCTCTGCTAAACAAGCCAGAAGCAATGGTATCATTCCGGAATCTTGCTTTGATAAATCAAGTACAGATACAACGGTATACTGTTTATATTGGTAGTATTGTAGAACACCATTACACATGTTTGTTGGTGTTAAACTGTGTTGTAATTGAGTGGAATCTAATTGATACACTCTCATCTTGTCCCCTCCTATATCATTACCCCTCAATTGGTGCAGCTTTCATAAAAGCCTTTTGAGCTTGGAAAATGATATAGTGATTCGATACGGTACCTTCATCAAAGAGTTCGTTGACGAATTGAGCAACAGTCATGGCAGCGAACTTATTGGTAATAACGCGCTGTGGTTCTGAAGCAGCTAATTCGGAACAACTTAATTGACTTGGAGCTGTTTCTTTTTTCGTAAAAGCATCCGGAAATAAATCACCAAGCGGTGAAAGAATGACCTCGCCATTCAATTTAACTCCACATACTGCTTGTCCGTTATAACCACTGTTTTTATAATCAGCTATTTGTTGAGGTGTCCAATGTCTTTTATTTACTTCTCTCCAATTATCAGGAACTGTTACAGCTGTATTCCCTACATCGATGTAAAGAAGATTATCTGATTGATGGAAGAATTGATGAAAGACCTCGCGAGAAAACATATTATCTACTGCCCCAATTACAATTGGCAGATACAAGTAATCGTCTTTATGTTGTTTTTTTAATAAATCATATTTGTTACCAAACAACTGCTGCATTGTTTCTATGTCTTCTATATACTGCGACGTAAAGGAAGAGATAGGAACGTTATAGCCAGCTTTATATCGACGAGCCAGTACTTCTGCTTTGTATTTACCAACATCAGGTCGAATAAAGAGTTGATTTCCAAGGTTTTTTTCTTCAACCGTGTCTGGATCTGCAACTACAATTTCGCCATCCAATTGAAAAATACTCATCATTTGAGCAATATGTTGTAAAATTAATCCTCCGTTTCCTCCAGCACCTACTAATACAATATGTGGTACAATCTTCTTTCCTTCTGCAATATCAATAACAATACTCATTTTTATAGCCCCCTATTTTCTTTTGATAGTGTATTCTCTAAATTTCGTAGAAATGGAATCGATAAATTTGTAAGCCTATGCACGGTATACAAGTCAAATGAATGCATCACTAGTATCGATGCAGCATAAATAACTCCTTCCTCTTGCACAATGCCTACAACATATTGAAGTAAATTCAACTGCACAACAAGCGTGTCTATATATTCTTGATGTGTGTCTAAATCAATATGAGTATTCTTCCTCTGTCCTTCTAATGCTTCATATATGTGATTCATCTCTAACTTGCACATAAATTGAAATAGCTTATAGTCATCATGCGATTCCTCTATTGCTTGTTTATTCTTTGTAAGAACTAACATGTAGTGCTTTATCTTTGTAAACATTGAAACGTGAATTGTTTTTAATGTTGTCATAATAAAGAAAGAGACATAAAAATATGTCTCTTTTACGCCCCCTTGTGTGTTTATTTTAAAAGTGTGATCCTACTTAAATCGTAATCTTGGCTTATCCCTTTCGTTGCATACTCTCCTGCAAATATAAAGTTAGGATTAATAGAATAAAATTTTCCATCTATACAAGTCCGTACTCGTAGTTCAGGGAAAACATCCTCTATTCTGCCAACAATTGCATAAAGAATAGGAGCACGTTCACTTTGATCATCTAAATCACTTGGTTCAGCAGAGAAACGATGATGACTGTGTATCTCCATAACTTTCATAGCGATAGACTGCATCTCTATATTCGTTTCTGGGATTACAATTTCAGTTGCTACCTGCTGAGGTGGAAAATCCATAAAATAACCACGCTCTTTATTGAAATAGATATCAGCATGCAATTCGCAATCACATTTACGAGAAATGGCTTGTGCAATAATAATAAAGTCCATTAATAGTGTTCTCGGAATAAAATCCCCAGGTAAAAAGTGATTCAGCCAAGTACTAAGAAAAGAAAAAGGACAATCTGAAATGGATTGTCCCTCTACAATACTTGCTCCTTTTGCGCCGACAGTTAAAATCGGAAGTAGTGCATTTGTATCCTCATCATATTTAATGACAGTTAAGCCTTTAACAAATGAGGGATAACGATGCTCTAATTTTACGCGGATATCCTCTGCTTCTATTTTTCTTACATCTGTTGAATCCCCATTTTGAACAGCGATTCCATGTATAATTTCTTCTTCTGTAAACCAATCTACTAATGGTATATCCCCAAATACTACGTGGCGAACAACCGTTGTTGTATTGATTTTATCTAGACAATCTGTAGATTTTGTAGCCTTAGCTTTCTTACTACTTTTTGTCTTACCTTTTGCTTTTTCCTTTTTTTCTTCCTTTTTAGCAGTGGCTTGCTCTGAAGCAGCTTTTTTCACTGGTACTGTTGTTTCCTCTACTTGTGTTTCCATATCAAAAAAATCGAATAAGTTTGTCATAATAAAAAATCCTCCTAGTATCTTTGCTTATATATAGTTCTGCTATTTTCAGAAATTCGATGTACTCAATTACTGTCTGCCAGTAACTTATTTTCCATTAAAGTTAATGGCCAAAGTGGTAAATCATTGACTCTTTTGCCATCTGAATTTTGTGTAATACCCTTCTCGTTTAAAAACTTAATAATTCGTTGTCTTTCTCTCTCAATTCTCATTCGTGTTTCATAATCTAAATACACCGTATTTCCTCCTAAGCATGTTGGATCCAATGTTTATAATCTAAACTCCAACAAAATTATTATTCTTAATAAATACTCCCCTGCTTCTAATAAACAATCACTCTAAAGAGCGTGTATTAAAAAGTCATTTCCGATTCCATTAAAATAGAATCATCAAAACTTTGGTTTTCAAATCGTTTAAATAGCTCTCCAACTGGTTCCGTATGAGTATGTGTAAGGTCGTGATTAAAAGAACTTGCAAAAAATAAAACATGAAATGTTTCTAAATCTTTTAAAGTCCGGAATTCAGGTATCACAACTCTACCTGTACATACAGATCCACTAGGATGAACATTAGAATATGGAAATTGATATAATTTCATTCCTTCTTCTAACTCCATATCTTCTTTTACAGCAAAGACAGAGATATTCGTAACTCGTTTTTGGTACACCGTATAACGAAATAATAGACGTGGAAATCCTACTTGTTGAAACGGTCGTTCAAAAAAATGAATATCCCACTGAGCTTTTGGTACTTCAATCCAAACAGCTTGTTTATCTCCACTCTTAGATAACACCTCGTGTTTTATACAACCTTTTGGGAGTACGCCACTAGAGTAATGAGTATTATCTTGTGTACCCTGCTCCATAACTTCTTTTAAAGCTAAATAAAAGTCCTTAAAAGTAACGGCAGTTTCTCCACGTGATAATTCGTTGTTAAATTGCTGAATGGTTACAATTCCTTTTGGCTCTAAAGCATCAAATATTGCTACTGTCTTCATTTGTTATGTCCCCCTGCGTATAGATTGTTTCCACTAAATCTAGTAACATCTCAAATTTATATGGTCCGTATAATGGTTCCTGGCCATAATAGAGATACAGAGATTCTTCATCAATTTGATAAGAATGCTGCACTGGATAACAATCTAGTAATTTAGAAATTTTTTCTTTATGCTTCGGTGATATGCCGTCTATTGTTTCAGCTATAGCACCCCATGTGTCCTCTGCTGCTTCCTTTATTTCCTTTAATGGTATGTCGAATAGTGTAGAGAGCTTTTCATACTCTTCTTCATCAATTGGAAAAGCTTCTAAGCCCATATCTTCGATCATGTCCGTACCCAATTCTATAAATCCTTCTTCATGGTCTAATTCATAGATATTCTCTCGGTCTAAATACGAGGGAGAATACTGTGTTACATCAATCGAAAGCTCATGCATGCTTTTAAAGTAACGTAAGATATGAAATTGACATGAATAAAATTTAGATAGATTTATGTTTAATAGGTTCATGGAAAGTAAGAAGATGACAATCGTATCTGTTGATTCTATGTCCTCCCACCTTATTGTTTGGTTTTCATCTAGAAAGTCCACACAAGTTTGGATTTTACTAATTGTTCCATGAGAGATTTTGTTGAAATCTATTTCTATATCTTTAGAAAGGCTTTCTAATATATATATTTCCTCTTGATATCTTTGTTTAATTTGTTCCCAACTAACGATGCTATAAGTTTTGTTTAACTTAAGTGATAGTAAGTAGTTTGACATCGCTACATTAGATGAATAGCTAAATAATTTCTTCATTTTTTGGCCCTCTGTACTAATTTGCTATATTTTTTGTTAACTGTATCTCTTCAAAGATACGAAGTAACATCTCAATTCGTTTAATTGCTGGAAAATATGTATCATCATCATAGAAAAGGTAAAGTTTTTCCTCATCAGCTTGGTAAAGCATACGTATATCAAACTGATTCTGGATTGACTGAAAGAAACTTTGATTCTCTATCTTGATATTAGAGAGCATTTCACCAATTGGACTCCATGCATTCTCAACAATAAGGTTTATCTCATCCATAGATATATGAAATAAATTCGAATATTGGATTAAGGTATCTTTATCGTCGCTATCTACCTCTTCGTGATGTAATTTCATATCTTGAAGTAAGTCATCACCCCAGCTTTTAAATGAATCCTCACAATCGTATTCTTCGAAATTATCTTGTTCTAAATAAGTTGGGTAATAATCTTTTACAGGAATCCCCAATTTATACATACGTATAAATATCTCCATAAGATAGAATTGCGATGTATAGAAGCAGGAAAGATCAGTATCTAAAGATGTTTCCGCAATCATAATTATTTCAAGTAAGGTTTTCGAATCAATTAAACCAATTGGGAAATTCGAGTCTTCCTCTAAATAAGAAACAGTAGCCATTACTTGTTGAATGGATCGTTCTGAAATCTTACTGAAGTCTATTTCTCTTGAGTGCTCTAAACAATCTAATATATAGATTTCTTCTTCATGCTTCTTATCTGCAAGTAATTCATGCAGTAAGTGAGCATTCTTTTGCATTTTTAACGAAAGTAGATACTTTCTTACTTTCTGGTGATTGTATGTAAATAATAATTTCATACCTGGTTCCCCTTCGTCTTTTCTCGAATCATTGCCGCAAGACGGATTATAATTTCATAATAAGAAAGTACCCATTCATCAAATGAGTACTGTTCATAACCATCCTCTAGAAATTCAATCAAAATATGACTGGGATACGCTTCACTTTGATAGGTGTTAAACGAAAATTCATGTAACACGAATTGAAAATCAGATTGTGTTATATGTTCCGAGCCTATACATAAATAGTAACCAGCTGTATCGAAGTAACATCCTTCCGCAGCCATAGAACTAATATCCGAAGCGAAATTCGAATACATGTCTTCTGAGCTAAATAACGTCCCATCTAACAGGTCTTCTTCAGTTCCAAAGGCAAAGTGACAAAATATACTTGTTTGCTCGTTAAAACGCGCAAACGACTCGAATAATAGTTCACTTGTGATATGCAACTTGTCCCTGTGAAAATCATTGATATTGATTAAGAATGGGATGTTATATTTACGAATTAATTTTTGTATGCGTAGTATCCGTATGTATACTTTCATCTCATTTCCTTGATTAAATAAATATCTCATCTTCTAGCCCCTGCTTTTCCACATCTTCTAGTTGTTCAGTGAAAAGATGTAAATGTAGCATTTCTTTTAATTCACAATCTGGACCATTTATACGAAATGAATTATCACTATAAAACGTGACATAATGTCGTAGCTGCTCAAATTGCTTTTCAAATTCATCTATATGTTCTAATGGTATGTTTTCTAAATCAGGCATTTCGTTCGCAATAAATCCATTTATAATCAATTCAAAGGATTGACGAAGTTCTTGATTATTAGGAAGGACTTCTTTTGACTGTAAAAAGTCAAAGAAGTCACTGTGATTCATACTCATTTGGATGCCCCCTTACACGCGAACCGGTAGAATTAACTGCAGATTAGAGTGAGTTGTATCCTCTGCTCCCACTACCACGATAGGTCTCTGATTACTAATCATTTTTATCGCGATTGTTTCAGAAGTTATCGTTTGTAGTGCTTGTAGCAGATATTCCACATTACAAGCCAATGTAAATGCTTCTACTTGATTACATGGAATTTCTACACTTGCAGTACCTACTTGAGAATTTTGTGGTTTAAGATGGATGCTTTCTTTTCCTTCTGACGTAAGTACGATTAAGGAAGAAAATGCTGAAAGCTGCTCCAACGTATTTTTAAATTCTTCACGTGATAGTTGTATTTCACTTTTAAATTCGTCGGGTACCATACGTGCCGTATCGGGATATGTACCAGCTAGTAATCTAGACTGATAGATAATACTTTCGCCACGGATCAACAGCTGTGTATCACTAATGAGCTTTAATTGTAAATTTGTTTCACGATTAAAGAGCTTAAGAGCTGTTTTAAGAGACTTAATTGGTAACACGACTTCACCATCTTTTGCGATAGTGATCTTTGTACAATCAAAATGTAAACGGGCTAAACGGTGAGCATCAGTTGCTATACTAAAGAACTTATCATCAACTGATTTTAAGTTCACACCTGTTAGAATCTTACGTGTATCCATTGCAGGAATAGCATGTAACGTTCCGTTGGCCATTGATACAAATTGTTCTTGTGAAAGTGAAATCCAATCTTCCCCTGCTTCGATTTTAATTTCAGGATATTCTTCGTGATCCATGGTACAAAAGCTAAATTGTTTCTTCTTACTTTCTACAATCTTTAGCTCATTGTTTTTATGTTCAAGACCGATGAATTCACTTTTGAATTTCTTAATCGTTTTAAGTACCGGAGCAGCTGCAAAAAGCACCTTCCCCGGTTCAGTACAATCCCCACTGTTTACATTAAAGCGAGTTACTAATGTTACTGTTTCTGTACCGTCTGAACCCATTAGAATCATTCCCTTTGAATTACAATCCAATAAAACACCTTGTAATGCCGGCATTGGGTTTTTAACGTCTACAGTAGCACTTGCTTTCTCTAATTTTTCAATAAATAATGTACGGTTAATAGTAAATTTCATAATAAATCCCTCCAAAAAGTAATAAAAAAAGAACAGACCTCATATCCTGTTCATTCGTTTTCCTGCTATAAAACAAAGCTTTACGCGCTTTGTTGTTTTTTTAACTGTTGTATGAGTTGATGAATGGCTTCTGTATGATCATGAAGTAACCATTCTCTAAAGGATGTAACATCACCAGGAATAAGAGCTGATAACCACCGGTTAAGCTGTTTCTCATTTCCAGGACGGATATTCTTCGCTTCGTGAATCAACTGTAAACTAGTTAGAATTCCTTCTAAACCACCAATCGTCGTATCCTCAAATGTTCTTGCTTGCGCATTATAATTGTGATTATAGGCAAGTAGAATTTCCTTGGATGTAATACTTAATGGTTTTGCAAGCTCTTGTATGTTTTGAATTAGTACACCTAGACTTACTTGGCCATTCGATGGTTCCTTCTTTGAACTTCCTTGTTTATGTTTTTGCTGTAACATAGTAGGTGGTATAAAATAATATCCTTTCTTTTGATAAGAAATATAGATACTATTTGGGCCATTACTACATGTAGAAAGTTCTACTTTAGTAGGTTTTACATTATAATACCGATAGGTAAGCCAATTCTTCAGCATTACCTGTTAAGAGTGGCTTTTCCCCCGGTCCACACCGTACGTGAGAC
>NZ_JAQFUY010000048.1:0-23862 GCF_027716745.1 Bacillus cereus group sp. Bc010 | reverse complement strand
GCAACACCGAGAAATTAGGCTTTTTTATATTGAATTCCTTAACGTTGTAAATCCGCATTTTCCTGACGCTACCCCTAGATGGGCTGAATTCTTTCTTTCGTGTACATGTTCAAACTTCTTTATATATATTAGAAATTGTGAAACAATTATGTGAAAACATACATTTTGATTTCGTAATTTATGATATATTTGGTGCTGGAGAGTTAGTAAAGGAGTATTTACAAATTCCAGGCATAGTTTCTTCTCCTATATTTTTAATTCCTACTGAATTTTTGGAGACTTTACCTTTTCATCCTAATGCAGCAATACCATTCCGACCTGATGAAATTTCTGAACAGTTGTTATATCAAATGGATCGTGAATTTGGAGTAAAGCCTAAAAATAATCTTCAATTTATGCATAATAAGGGAGATGTTACTCTTGTGTACACAAGTCGTTATTTCCAACCTAATAGCGATTCGTTCGGAGAAAATAACATTTTTATTGGACCAAGTATTTCAAAGCGTAAAATAAATGTTGAATTTCCACTTGAATCGCTTAAAGATAAGAAAGTTATTTATATTTCAATGGGAACACTGCTTGAAGGGATCGAACCATTCTTTAATGCATGTATTGATGCTTTCTCAGATTTTAATGGATTAGTTGTAATGGCAATTGGCGATAGAAATGATCGTTCTAAAATTAAGGAAGCGCCAAACAATTTTGTAATTGCTCCATACGTACCTCAATCAGAAGTATTAAGTGAAGCAGATGTTTTTATTACACATGGCGGTATGAACAGTGTACACGATGCTATTCATTTTAATGTCCCATTTGTCATCATTCCACATGATAAAGACCAGCCAATGATAGCACAAAGATTAACTGAGCTTGAAGCAGCGCATCGGTTATTGAAAGAGAATGTTAATGTGCAAACGTTAAAAGAAGCGGTAACCGATGTTCTTTCAAATGAAAAGTATAAGCATGGAATACGAAAACTGAAAGATAGTTTTTTAGATTGTGGTGGTTCAAATGAAGCAATCACAGTGATTACATCTCTTTTAAATAAATAGTGTGGGTAATATAAAAGCATAGAGGCGCACCTTTATGCTTTTATATGATTATCCCGCAAACTGCACAGCAGTATTTGCATGTAAAAAAGCAGTATCAAAAACAGGAACAGTAAGGTCGTTTTGGGAAATGAGCAACGGTATTTCGGTGCAACCTAGTAGTATACCTTCTGCGCCATTTTGAATTAATGACTTTGTAATTTGTAATAGCTTTTCTTTTGATGTTTCTGAAATAATTCCTTTACTTAATTCATTTAAAATAACATGATGAATAAAATTTCTTTCCTCTTTATTGGGGATGATTGTCTCAATGCTATAATTCGCTAATCGTGATTTATAGAAGTCTTGTTCCATCGTTTGTTTCGTACCCAATAATCCGATACGCTTTATATTCTGTTCTACCATTTCTTTAGCACTTACATCACCTATGTGAAGAAGTGGAATGGATATTGCACTTTCCACTTCTTCAGCAAATAGATGGACCGTATTGGAACACATTAATAAACATTCAGCTCCGGATTTTTCAACCTTCTTTGCAACGGTGACTAATTCGTTTTTCACTTCTTCATATTGGTGATTTTGTAATAAAGTAGTTACTTCACCAAAGTCCATGCTATATAAAACAAGCTTTGCATTTTGATCGTATTGAGAGAGTGTAAGTGTATTAATATGTTTATAGTATAATGATGTAGATTCCCAACTTAGTCCACCAATTAAACCGATTACTTTCATCGTACATTCCTCCCGTAACTATTTTGAATTTATTATTTCACAATTCCGATAATAATACAATGATTTAAATGTACTATTAAACGAAAAATAAAAATAATTAGAAAAGTATTGAAATTTATATTTTTTAATGCCATAATACGAATTACAAATTAATACTTATCCAGAGAGGTGGAGGGAACGGCCCTATGAAACCTCAGCAACCCCTATATATATTTATAGGAAGGTGCTAATTCCGCAGAGAACACGATGTGTTTTTTGGAAGATAAGAGGATTCTTGAACGTGAAAGAAAATGACCTCTTATGTAAGAGGTCATTTTTTGTTGTATAGAAAGGGAGTGTCGATGCATAATTCATTTTCAAAATAAATATAGAGTAATAAAAGTTGACTATTAAGAGAGGAGAATTGTAATGAACAAATTATCAACAAAATTAGTAGTGGCAATCGGAATTGGAGCAGCATTATACGGGATATTAGGACTTTGGGGATTTTCTATTGCACCCAATACATTTATTAAACCTGCGTTAGCTATTTTAACCATTTTTGGTGCGTTATTTGGCCCAGTGGCAGGACTGTTAATAGGACTTATCGGTCATACCGTAACAGATACAATTGCTGGCTGGGGTATTTGGTGGGGCTGGGTTTTTAGTTCCGGCATTATCGGCTTTGCAATGGGGCTCATTCAAAAAAGAGTTGGCTTTAGTGTGAAAAACGGGACATATAATAAAGGAGATATTTCCTATTTAGCTATTACTGGGTTAATTGGTATTGTCATTGCTATTATATTTGCTGGGGCATTCGATATTATCGTGATGGGAGAACCGTTTGATAAAATTGTTATACAAGTATTAGGTGCAACAATTGCTGATGTTATTGTATTTTTAGTTCTTGGATTGCCAATTACAATAGGGTTAGCTAAATCTAATAAAAAACATACACATTTAAAAATTGAAAAGTAGGGATGTTAACATGCAACCAATTATTTCTTTTGAACAATTCAACTTTCAATATAAGCATGCAGCGCAGCCTACTGTTAAAGACGTTACATTTCATATATATCCTGGGGAAAAAGTGCTGATTGCTGGGCGAAGTGGTTCAGGGAAATCGACATTAGCTCATTGTATGAATGGGCTAATCCCATTTTCTTATGAAGGGACTAGTACTGGTACTATTTTAATTGACGGAAAAGACCCGAGGAAAGGAAGTATTTTTGAACAGAGTAAACAGGTTGGAACAATTTTGCAAGATCAAGATGCACAATTTATTGGTCTTACAGTAGAGGAAGATGTAGCTTTTTATTTAGAAAATGAATGCGTAAATGAAGATGATATGAAAAAGATTGTTTCGGAATCATTAAAAAAGGTAAAGATGCATAATTTTCATAAACAAAGTCCACATGAATTATCAGGAGGACAAAAACAAACTGTTTCTTTAGCAGGTCTGTTAACAACAAATGCTCATATATTATTGTTCGATGAACCGTTAGCAAATTTAGATCCAGTTAGTAGCTTACATACAGTAGAACTTATTAAAGATATACATAAACAATATAATAAAACAATTGTAATAATTGAACATCGAATAGAAGAAATGTTAAACCTAGATTTAGATAAAATCATTTTAATTGATGAAGGAGAAATTGTTGCGATAGGCACACCAGAAAAGATTTTAGCATCAAATATATTACCATCTATCGGATTAAGAGAACCTATGTACATAGAAGGCTTAAAGAGATTGCATTTTGATAGTAATAATGACGTAATATACCCACTTGAAAATCTTCAAAGGGAAAGTGTTAGTGGAGTAATAAATGAGTGGATGGAGAAGCAAACTTTTTGTAAAGATACTCCTACAAAAAAAGAATTATTGAAAGTAGAGAATTTGTCATTCTCATATCCTAATAAACAAAAAGTATTAGACAATGTAAATTTCTCTCTATTTAAAGGGGAAATAGTAGCACTCCTAGGACATAATGGAGCTGGAAAATCAACACTAGCTCATAGTCTTATAGGGATAAACAAAACAAAAAATGATAGGATTTTAATTGATGGAGTAAATATCAATTCTTGGTCTATTCGTAAACGCGGTGAGGTTATATCTTATGTGATGCAAAATCCAAATCATATGATTACACAAGCTACTGTAATGGAAGAAATTTCATTTTCATTAAAATTAAAAAAATTTTCGAAGGAAGAAATTAAGCTTAGAGCAGAGGAAACATTAAAAATTTGTGGCCTGTATCCATTTCGAAATTGGCCAATTCAGGCATTAAGTTATGGGCAAAAAAAGAGATTAACGATTGCATCTGTACTAACAACAAATCCAAAACTTATCATATTAGATGAACCGACAGCGGGACAAGATTATTATCATTATAAACAATTTATGACGTTTATTAGAAAACTAGCTGCAAAGGGACTATCCTTTATTTTTATCACACACGATATGAATCTCGCATTAGAATATGCAGACAGAGCAATAGTTCTAAAGGAAGGAGAAGTTATTGCGAATAATACTGCATCTATTGTATTAGGTCATCCAGAAACGTTAAAAAGAGCGAACTTAAAGGAGAGTTCTTTATTTAAACTCGTTAAATTTAGTGGTATTGCAAATCCTGAAAGGTTTATGGAACTTTATTTTGATGATATTAGGAGGGAGGAAGGTGTATAATACATATTTTCATCGCATGGACGGATCAGTGAAATTGTTATTATTTATTTTTTGTATGACACTTACTTTTTTATTTTTTGATTTTCGCATATTGCTATTTGTATTTATGATTGGATGTATCGGATTTCTAGTTGCTAAAATTCCATTTCGTAAAATTTTTATTGTTTTTACTGTTATATTTACATTTAGTTTATTAAATTCTGTTATGATCTTATTTATTACACCAACCCATGGATCTGAATTAACCGGATCATATACTTCATTTGTGTATATTGGATATGCAACAATTACATACGAAACATTATTTTATGCAGCTACACTTTCGTTAAAGTATTTTACGTTATTACCATTTACAATTATTTTTATTTATACGACTGATCCAAGCAAATTTGTGAGTAGCTTAAGTAAATTTCGAATTCATTATAAAATTACTTATGCGATAAATATTGCATTACGTTATATACCTGATATTCAGTCCGAATATAAAGTTATTAAACATGCCCAAGAGGCGAGAGGAGTAGCTTTTGAAAAAGGAGAAGCAAGTTTATGGATCCGCATGCAAAACCGTGTCTTAATTTTCTGGCCTTTAATTATTCATTCTTTAGAGAGAATCGATACAGTTTCAAACGCAATGGATTTAAGAGGGTTTGGAAAGAAGGATACACGTACGTGGTTCTATACAAATAAAGCGAAAAGCGGGGATTTCATTGCTTTATTTATAGGTATTTTTATTTTAATTGCTGCAGTATATTTAAAGTTACATGTATTTCAAAATTTTTGGTATCCGTTTTAAAGCACTCTCAAATGAGTGCTTTTACTTATTTTTATATAGACATGCTCAAAAAAGGGATATTTACATAATGTATAATACGAACCAGTTAAAATGATCAACTACCTATTAGTTTTCAAACCAAAAGGAGGAGAAAATATGAGTTACGGTGGTTCTTGTGGTTTTGGTGGAGGTTTCGCTTTATTTGTTGTTAGATGCGTTTGTATTACATTTCGGAAATGTAATTGTCAAAGTAGTACCTTTATTCATAACGCTTCGGATTTTCAAATTACCTTGCATCGTTTCAATGATCTTAACAGCAACCATTGTGCCTAAACCTGTACCTTTCGTTTTTGTACTAAAATACGGTTCGCCAAAGCGATTTATTTGCTCTTGTGACATACCAATTCCGCTATCTTCAATTCGTATGATAACTTTATTATTACTAATAGAAGAGGAGATATTTAAAGTGCCACCATTAGGCATTGCTTCAATACCATTTTTTATTAAGTTTAAAAAGCATTGCTGAAAGTGCTGTTTATTACCAACTATTGTTGCATTGGAGAAATCTTTCGTAATATGTACCGTATTCATATTACATAAGGGCACTATCATATTAATAACTCTATTTAACTCTTGTTCGACTGAAATATGATCTAATTTTTCTGGAGCAGGTTTGGCAAATGTTAAATAGTCATCAATAATTTCTTGAGCACGATTTAATTCTTCAAGTATATGGTCAATATATTTGTCTCTCGATTCGGGAGTTAGATTGGATGTTTTTAAAAGTTGTGTAAATCCTTTTACGACAGTTAAAGGGTTTCTTACTTCATGTGATATGCTAGCAGCGAGTTGGCTAACAATCTCCATTTTCTCCACTTTAATTAATTTTGATCGCATACATACTGCATCTTTTATAACTTCATTTATATAAACAATAAATAGCATTAGAGTAGTCGGTAATATTATGAAGTAAATAATATACAAATTATTTACTTCAAAATTTGATAAAGTTAACACAATCACAGTTGTAAATATTGCTAGGAAAAAGGTTAAAAACATGGAAAAAGCTACTTTTATTTTTCTATTATATGTATTAAATTTTGCGGATGCGAATGCTGTAATGATAAACATTATTCCGTAAACAATGACAGTTAGCATATTAAATCCATAAAATAAAAATCTTGTAATTAATAAAATTGTAAACAATATGATACCGACAGGGAATCCACCATAGAGTGTACCAATTATGACTGGGATTTGTCTTAAATCATGAATACAACTCTCATCCATATAGATAGGGTATCTCATACATAGAATAAGTGGGATACTCGAACAAAGAGTAATAAGTAGTGTTTTATATTTCTTTAAATAGCGCCCGCTATCGTATATAAAATAAAAAATAAATATACTAATTAGAATGTAAAGAAGATTATTTAATACGTTTTGATTAATATAAACAAAGTTCATAATATATTTGCCTCGTTATTTTGAATTTCCATTTCATATATATTATACATGATTATAGTAGAAACTTTTTGCTTTTAATAATATAAGTTTATATTTTTTCAGTATTAGCCATGTTTAGCCACTCTTCATAAAATGTTTCAACCGATACATATCGTTCCATTCGGTTTTCATTTACAGCACGATACGCTATTTCATATAAATCCCTACTTGCTTCCCATTTTGTAAAGGAGCGATCTTTTCCACCACCTAAAATTGCGAAAGCCATTGCACCCATATTAAATACATTTGTTCTCGCATCAATCATAGCGTTTAGCTCGAATTCTTCAGGAGACATAAAGCGTGAGGAACCCCATAATCTTCCCATTTTATTTACGTATGGTTTTTTAGAATATAAATCAATATCACAAATTTTCGTTTCATTTGTATTAAAATTATACATAATACTACCATCATAAAAATCTATCGCTACATAGTTTTTCTTTTCGACATATGTATGGAAAGAAAAAATGGAATTTAAGGATTGAACTCGTTTTCTAACAGGTAAATGCTTAAATTTATAAAATGGAGAGTTTGGATTTTTATATTTCTCAGGAGGCGGGAAACTCCAGTGCGAATGAAGACATTCGCCATCAAACCAATCGAAAATTAATACATATCCAGATTGAACTGGAAAATGTTCAATTAGTTTTATAAGCGAGTTATGCTTTAATTCCTCGTATAGGGAAACTGAATTTTTTAACCGTTCAATAGCGTCGTTTATTGTTCCTTCGTATGCAATTGTTTGTGCCCCTGCGTATTTAATGAATTTTTTATGGCCATTTTTTTCAACACCAAAACTTATATTACCTGAATCTTGCTGGTCAAAAACTGCAAATACGGTTCCTAATTTCAAGAGCCAATCAAAATTATGATGTTCTTTTAATTGGAATGTTATTTGATTTAACTGAATTTCAACTGGTTTAGCTTCCATAATATACCTCGCATTTATTATAATTAAGTTGTATATTTCAGTATTCGACATATTTTGTAAAAATCCTATGTTAATCACATGAAATTTTATAAATATAATGATGAACACTTATAGGAGTGTGAATAAAGTGGAACAACAAATCGTTATTAAATCATATGAAAAAGAGTGGCATGAAGAGTATTTAAAAGAAAAGGAAAAATTTATTTCTTTATTCGGAGGAGATTGTATTGCTATTGAACATATAGGGAGCACATCTGTACAAGGACTAGGAGCGAAACCTTTAATTGATATGATGATTGGCGTAACAGATTTGCAAATTATCGAAAAGTGAATTGAAGATTTATTAAAAATTGGATATGAGTACGTTCCAAAAGAATCACCTAATTGGCGTTTTTTAGAAAGGGAAAATGGAGAGCGGGCACTCATCATTTACATGTCTATATTTATAATAGTGACGAATGGAAAAACAATCTTTTATTTCGAGACTTTCTAATAAAGCATGAATGGGCACGTAAAGAATATAGAGAACTAAAAGAGAGACTTGCAGCTACATATCCTTTTGATCGAGTTTCATATACAAGTGCAAAAGCGCCGTTTATTCAAAAAATAATAAAGGAAGCTAAACAAATTAAGTGATCTTGAAATTCTCATTTTATTTTAATCTTGTTCTCATGTTCCTTTTTTTTTTATTTGATATTCTGCTGGTTACAGAAACTTTTTAAGAAAGGAGCTTAAATGAAATGGAAAAGCTACTAAAACATAAATCTTTTCATTTATTTGTAAAAATTATAGGCTTTACTATTATTTTTTGTAGTGTAGCATTGTTACTTATTAATGTAATTTACGGCAACGTATTAAATGTAAAAGGGTTAAATAAGAAATTAGGTTCTTTCGGTGAATATGGGACGATTTTAGCTGCATCATTATGGTTTTTACGTCATGTATGGTTATTTTTTAAAAAGAAAAATATAATTGGGGTTAAATTGATAAAAGACTTATATTTGTTCATTAAAAAATTTCACGTATTAATTGGATATACTGTATTAGCTGTATCAATTACTCACGGTGTTTATTTTTTATTAAAAGGAAGTCGACATATACTTATATTTTATAGTGGTATATTCTCCCTTTTTATTTTAATTATACTAGGTGTCATTGGACTTTTCTTACAGAAACATGATAAAAAAATAAACTTGATATTGTATAGAAAAGTACATCAAATTATGGCAATTATATTTGGAGTAGGATTACTGATTCATTTAACTGTATAGGGGGCATTGCTGTTGCAACACATATTAATCATTGAAGATGAAGAAAATTTAGCTGATTTTTTAGAGTTAGAACTAAAGTATGAAGGATATAAAGTCGATATACAGTTTGATGGGCGGAAGGGTTTAGAAGCTGCACTTGAAACAAATTATGACCTTATTCTGCTGGATTTAATGCTACCAGGATTAAATGGAATAGAGGTGTGTCGTAGATTAAGGGCAACTAAAAATACACCAATTATTATGCTAACTGCACGCGATAGTATTATGGATCGCGTGACAGGATTAGATAGCGGAGCCGATGATTATCTTCCGAAACCATTTGCAATTGAAGAGCTGTTGGCACGTATGAGGGTTATATTTAGACGGGAAGAACATATAGAAAACAAGCATGTTTCATCTCTTACGTTCAAAGATTTACAGCTCCAGATTGAATCTCGAACTATTACAAAAGGAAATGAAGAAATCGAACTTACAAATAAAGAATTTGAACTCTTGCTTATGTTTATGAAAAATATTAATAGAGTACTTACCCGTGATGTTTTATTGGATCAAGTATGGGGATATGATGCAATGGTTGAGACGAATATCGTTGATGTATACGTTCGTTATTTACGTAACAAGTTATATAGTGTAGATAAGGAGGAATATATCCAAACGGTCCGCGGTGCTGGATATATAATGAAATGATTAAAAATATTGTGCATCAAATTCGAAATCTACCTATAAAGTGGAAATTAACACTTTGGTCCACTACATTAGTATTTATTTTATTCATTTTATATAGCACTTTGCAGTTTATTGTAATCAATAAGTGGACTATAGATTATGAACAGAAACAAATAAATAGGCAAGTGACAGAAATAGCGGCATATTACCAAGATAAAAGTGATACCCTTTCGATTAAAACGTTTGAAAACAGTAAAGATTTCTTAAATAATATGATTGATAAACATCAAATGATTCGTGTTATCGGCATGGATGGAAAACCAATTGTTACTGTTTCGCGAGATTTTAATGAGACATGGATAAAGCCAAAACAAGTTTTACAAGATGAATTATTTATAAAAAGACATGTAGAAGATCGCATATTAGTTAAACGTATACCAATTCAAACAAAAGAGTTCACTGGCACGATTGAACTTACGAAAAACTTAGAGGCTTTTGATCATTTATTAAAAATTATTTTAGTGGTAATGATTATTGCCGGAATATGTGGATTAATCCTTAGTTTTTTAGGTGGGGTACTAATCACGAAAAAGCTATTATCAAGTATTCAAAATATAACGAATACGATGAAGCGTATTAAGAAAAATGGGCTAAATGAACGGGTTCCAGTACGTGAAAATAATGATGAACTTGCAAAATTATCGTTTCTTTTTAACGAAATGATGGATGAAGTAGAAACTTCCTTTACACAACAGAAGCAGTTTGTAGAAGACGCATCCCATGAACTGAGAACACCACTAACAATTATTCAAGGACACTTGTCTATGTTAAATCGGTGGGGGAAAAATGATCCAGCAGTTTTAGATAAATCGCTTCAATCCAGTTTAAAGGAAGTTGATCGTTTAAATAAGTTAGTTTTAGAATTGCTAGAACTATCAAGAGCTGAATCAGAACAGATGCATCCAATTGCAGCTGATCCAGTCCATGTAAATAGCATATTAAAACAAGTTACACAAAACTTTGCTGTACTTCAAACTGAATTTCAATTTGATATGAAACTGGGTGAAGATTCGGCATATGTCTCAATCCCTTCATCTTACTTAGAACAAATTATTATTATCGTATTGGATAACGCAGTGAAATATACAAAAGAAGTTAATAAATATATTTGTATTGAATCTAGTGTACAATCAGGGAAAGTTAAAATTCGTATCATAGATCGTGGTGCGGGAATACCCGAAGCTGATTTACCATTTGTTCTTAACCGCTTTTATCGTGTGGACAAAGCAAGAAGTCGAAAACAAGGTGGAAACGGTCTAGGTTTGTCTATCGCAAAACGTCTTGTAGAGAAATACAACGGAACTATTCGAATAGAGAGTAAAGAAGGTGAAGGAACAATCGTTACGATTATACTGCCTACCGTTTCACTTTAATACATTGAAAAGAAGGGGTGTTTTTACATTCCTTCTTTTTTATAGTCAAATTACTTTGTTTATTTCGAACTTTCTAGTACATTAGAATTATTAAGGGGGAATAAAAATGAAAGCTATCGTACAACAATATAAAGCAGGATTTGAAGGGGTAGAATATAAAGTATTACCTGAGAGAAACCCTAGCGCTGGGGAAGTGAAAGTAAAATTAAAATCAGCAGGATTAAATCATCGAGATTTATTTATAATGAATAATAGAAAAGAAATGCAAGTCCCATTAGTTCTAGGATCAGATGGTGCAGGTATAATTACAGAGATTGGAGAAAGTGTTTCAAGAACTTTATTACAAAATGAGGTTATTATTAACCCTAGTATTGGATGGGATCATATTGCTGAAATACCCGAGTTACCAGAGGTGTTAGGTGGACCGAAAGATGGAACGTTTGCTGAATGTGTTATTGTGCCAGTAGAAAATGTAGTGGCAAAACCGTCATATCTTTCTTGGGAAGAGTCTGGTGTTTTATCTTTATCGGCACTAACTGCATATAGAGCGCTTTTTACAAAGGGTAGATTAAAGCGTGGCGAACATGTTTTAATTCCGGGGATAGGCGGCGGTGTAGCGACGTTTGCTATGTTATTTGCAAAAGCAATTGGCGCAAAAGTAAGTGTTACTTCAAGGATAGAGAACAAAAGGAAGCTTGCCAAAACATATGGTGCAGACTTTTCCTTCAATAGTTCTGGAAATTGGGAAGAGAGTTTGCGCGGAGAGAAAGTAGATTTAATAATTGATAGTATAGGGCCAGCAACATTCTTAAAATATTTTGATGTATTAAAACAAAATGGGAGAATTGTTAATTTTGGCGCAAGCTCAGGAGATAAAATTGAATTGCCTTTACGAGCGTTATTCTATAATCAAATTGATATTATGGGGACATCTATGGGTAGCCGTGAAGAATTTAATGAGATGATGAAGTTTATAGAGAAATATAAGATTAAACCAATTATGGATAAAGTGTATTCGTTGGAAGAAGCGACTCAAGCGTTAAGACGTATGGAACAAGGCGAACAATTCGGTAATATTGCACTTCGTATGTATTAAAAATATGATTTCTTAACTAGTATATTGAAGTAACTATGTTATGTATTCTACACATAAAAAGCATATGATTCATATTGTTTTAAAGGTTTTTCAGCTTTATACATAATTGGCCGTTATAATTAGTCTTAATATTGTCAAATAAGTGATAGTAAAATGAGAATTTGATGAGAAAAGTTTCAGCCCATTTTCATATTGATGTTGTATACTGTGTAAATCAAGAAAGCTTTTATGCAAGGAGAGAGTATTATGAATTACACAGTATTTCAATGGTTTAATAATTTTGCTGGATCGTCCAAACTATTAGATTCGCTAATGATCGCTATTACAAATAGTGCTGCATATGTAGCGATTTTATTTATGGTTATCTTATGGTTTAACAATGGAAAGAAAATTAATGCAATAAAAAAACAATATACAGTGTTATATACGACACTTTCAGTCATTATCGCATTACTAGTAAATGTTGTGATACATGCGGTATATTACCATCCACGTCCGTTTGTATCACATGATGTACATCAATTAGTACCACATGCAGCGGACTCATCATTTGTTAGTGATCATTCAGTACTTGTATTTTCAATTGCATTTGTATTTTTGCTTAGAGGAGAAAAACTTAAATATGTCGCTCTTATTTGGGCAGTATTAGTCGGTGTTTCACGTATGTACGTAGGTGTTCATTATCCTTTAGATATACTGGGTGCTGCTTTCTTAACATTTATCACAAGTGGCTTAGTAGTGCAAAGTACACGTACGTTTGAGCCGATAGCGAAATTTGTATTTAAAACGTACGCGTTGGTAGCGAAACGTATTCCTTTTTTAGCGAAATATAATCATTTAGCTTAATTTTATAAATAACTATTTGTAGGTTTGTTTGAAAGTTCTCCTTTGGAAATCCAGAGGGGAACTTTTTATTGTGCACAAGATAAGGGCCATAAGTATTAAAAGAGTGACAAAATAATACTGGGTTAGCATTAAAAGTCTTTATGAAATTTGTAATTTATAATAAACCAACCATCTAATGATGGAATATTCTTAAATTTCACGTACCGTAATATAAATAGATAAAAAAAATAGAAACAGAAACAATAACTACTTTCAGACTGTTTTAAGGGAATTAAAAGGAAATGTTCGAAACATATAGTAGTGAAAGTAAAAACTACATATTTGGTAGCACATCTTTGTAGTAATTAATGGTGAAAGAAAGGAGCGAAATATGCATAAACTTCAAACGAATAAAGGCGCGCGGTATTTTATGATTGCTTTTATTGTTTTGTTTCTTATTATGCTTTTACGTTTTTTCTATATTCAAGCAGTAGGAGTCGTGCAAAATGTGAATGTAAAGGATTTAGCAAATGAACAACATAATAAAAATGGTGTTTTGGAAGCGAATCGTGGCACGATTTATGATCAAACTGGAAAAGTGCTCGTTCAAGATTCAACAACGTATCGTGTTGTTGTGAATTTGAAAGGTAATGACAAAGTGAAAAATAAAGATGAAACTGCAGAGCAATTAGCTACTGCGCTTGAAATTGATAAAGAGGACGTATTAAAAAATTTCCATGAGGGGCGTACGCAAGTTGAAATCGGAAAAGTTGGCCGGAATTTGTCTAGGGAAAAGAAAGAACAAATTAAAAAATTGAAAATCCCAGGTGTTTCTTTTATGCCTGAGAAAGCAAGAGTGTATCCAAATGAAGATTTTGCATCTTATATACTTGGTTTTGCTAGACCAGACGATAAAGGAAATACAGAAGGGAAGTTTGGACTTGAAAAAAGTTTAGATAAATATTTACGCTCGACAAATGGGAATATAGAATATGTGGGAGCGCGAGGAGGTATCCCGCTTACAAATGATATAGGAAAAATAGAACCCGCTAAACATGGAAATAACGTATATCTTACGCTTGATAAACAAATTAATAGTTTTTTAGAAGAAGCGATGAATAAGGCGCAAGAGCACTATGATCCTTCTATGTTAGTAGGTATTATAGCGGATCCAAAGACGGGGAAAGTTTTAGCTATGTCTAGTAAACCTAGTTTTAATCCTAATAAAGGGGATATTGAATACTTTTTAAATGATCCAATCGCAAATGCATATGAACCAGGTTCAACGATGAAAGTATTTACGTTAGCTGCTGCAATCAATGAAGGTGTATATAACGGGAAAGAATATTTTCAATCCGGAAAGTATTCAGTAGGTTCAGCGGATATAAAAGATCATAATGGTGGGTTTGGATGGGGATCTATAACATTTGATGAAGGTTTTGAAAGGTCATCAAACGTAGCTTTTTCTATTTTAGAAGATCAGTTATTAAAACCAAATAAATTTAAGCAATATATGAATAAATTTGGTTTCAACCAAAAAACGGGAATAGATTTACCTGGTGAAAGTAAAAATACTTTATTATTAAATACACAAATTCAACAAGTAACAACTTCTTTCGGACAAGGTTCTACAGTAACTCCAATTCAATTAATCCAAGCTGCCACCGCTATAGCAAATGACGGGAAAATGATGCAACCATATATCGTTGACAAAGTTGTAAATCCAACAAACAAGCAAGTTATTATGGAAAATCAACCGAAAGAAGTTGGCAATCCGATAAAAAAAGAGACTGCGGACAAGGTAAGAGACTTAATGGAGCGTGTTATTACGTCTTCAAAAGGTACAGGTACAATGTATAAAGTCGATGGTTACCCAATAGGAGGCAAGACAGGAACAGCCCAAATTCCAAATCCTGAAAATGGACGATATATGGAAGGAAAAGAAAATTATATTTTTTCATTTTTAGGTATGGCTCCAATTGATGACCCAGAGTTAATTATATATTTAGCTATTAAGCAGCCAAAGTTAAAGGGAGATGAATATGGAGCCCAGCCACTCGCTGAAATATTTAAACCAGTTGTGAAAAATAGTCTTGAATATTTAAAGGTGAAACCATATACAGAACAACAAATGGCCGATGCAACGAAAAAATCCCAATTAAAAGTGCAAAACTATGTGAATCAATCAATAGATACGGTAGAGAATAATGTGAAAAAAGAGAAACTCCAACCGATAATTTTAGGAGAAGGAAAAATAAAAAAACAATATCCGCAGTCTGGTGAAGTAATGAGTGAAGGTGATCGTATATTTTTATTAGGAAACAACGCAACAATGCCCAATTTACAAGGTTGGTCAATGCGTGATGTTATGTATTTTTCTAAACTATTAAAATTAGATTTAAAAACTTCAGGTACGGGATATGTAACAAATCAAAGTATTGAAAAAGGACAAGCTATACAAGAAGGCGATGCATTAGAACTAAAATTAGAACCACCGTTACAACCGTTAGCAGAGGCAAATACAAATTAATTCAAGCAATGTGAAGGGTCTATATACAATAGGCTCTTTTTTTTTATAGAGTTTAGTAATTTCACGCACCGTAATTTTTATAAAAAATAATAAATAAAAAACTTAACAGTTACTAAAACAAAAAAACTTACATATATTGAAATTAGAACGATTGTTCAATTTTTTTTGTATGAAATGACGGAAGGAGTCTACATTGAATAAAAGACGATACGATAGCGATTTAGCCAAAGAAATAATAGCAGAGAAGGCGACAGAATTATTTTCCTTAAAAGGATATACAAGAACTTCAATTGATAACATTGCAAAAGCCTCTGGTTATAGTAAAGGACATATATATTACCATTATAAAAATAAAGAAGAATTATTTGTTTATTTAGCTAAAGACAGTATGAGAAATTGGCACGATAAATGGGAAATAGCAGAAAAACAGTATACAAATGCTACTGGGAAATTATATGGGATAGCTAAATTTGTACTTTATAATTACAAAACGCCATTATTAAGAGCAGGACAAGAACTTGCCTCTGATCCGAGCGCGAACCCTTCTACAATTCAACAACTCTATGGTTTAGCTGTTATCCCTTTAAAAACATATCAAAACATTTTGGATGAAGGTATACAAAGTGGTGAATTTTATATAGAAAATGTTGAGGATTCAAGTCTTTTATTAGGTTCATGGCTAGGTGGATTATGTCAATTCATTCATTCATTTGAAACAGAGAAATTAGAAGTTTTATTTAATGAAGCCATTACGATTTTTTTACTCTCTATTTCAAACAAACATGCGTAGCATTACAAGCGAATTAGAACGATTGTTCAAATCTTTACACTCGTCCGTTTTCATTATATGTATTAACAACAGGAGGTTTTTTATATGGATGAACAAAGAGTCGCAATTGTAACTGGCGGAGCTTCTGGTATCGGTAAAGCTTTAGCTATTCAATTAGCAAATAAAGATATATTTGTAATTATCGCAGATATTAATGAAACAAGTGGTCAAGAGCTTGTGAATAATATAAAAAATAATAATCAACTAGCTAGGTTCGAATATTTAGATGTTACTAACGCTGAATCCGTAGAGGAACTTATTATAAAAATAGTTAATGAGTTTGGTAGAATTGATTATATGTTTAATAATGCAGGAATTGCTATGTATGGAGAAGTATTCGATATGTCTTTAGATAATTGGAAACATATTATTGAAATAAATTTATTAGGAGTAATTTACGGGACACAATTGGCTTACCAATTCATGAAAAAACAAGGATTTGGTCATATCATTAATACTGCGTCTGCAACAGGTTTAGGACCTGCTCCACTTTGTACCGCGTACGCAACTACCAAACATGCTATCGTCGGTTTAACCACTTCATTACATTATGAGGCAGAAGAATATGGTGTAAATGTAAGTGTGCTTTGTCCAACTTTTGTAGATACACCCATATTTGAAAAATCAATTGCAATTAATATGAATAAGAGCCAAATTATAAAACAACTAAAAACAAATAAGCCGATTTCAGCAGACAAGTTTGCTGAAATTGCGCTGAAAGCTATTCATAAAAATAAATTAGTTATATGTCCAATGCCGTTAAAAAAAACAATGGATGTACTCTTCACTTTATTTCCTTATCTTCATAAAAAGCTAATGCGTTTCGTATGCCGAATTGGTCGAAAAGCAAAAATGAACCAACTGTAAATATCTGATTATTTTTTATTTACAGTTAAATATAAATGTGATAATATGGAAAAATCAAATGCAGTGAAGAGAAGAGTAAATAAAATGAATTTTTCACAGAGAGCTCCATTTAGCTGAAAAGGAGTAAAAATTCTTTATTGAACCAAGCCTCTGAGCAGCACATCGGAACCTATTATTAGGGGGTGGTGTGACGGGAGCTCCCGTTATAGAGCTATGGTATAAGCATGAATTAGAGTGCAGTACCTGATAAGGTTAATATGGTGACATATTAACAAACTAGGGTGGCACCGCGATGATAAATCTCGTCCCTAAGACTAAAGTCTTGGGGGTGGGATTTTTTTATTGGTTAAAAATAATTTGGAAAGCGGGGCCGAAAATGAAAAACTTACTTAACGATTGGAAATATCCTTTATTATTACTGTCCGGAGTTGGTATTGCAAATTTAGGGGCATGGATTTACTTAATAGCACTAAACGTACTTGTCTATAATATGGGCGGTTCAGCCCTAGCTGTTGCTACTTTATATGTAATTAAACCATTAGCCGCTTTATTAACAAACGCTTGGTCAGGGAGTATGATTGATCGTTTAAATAAACGAAAATTAATGTTTCACCTCGATATATATCGTGCGGTATTTATCGCTATTTTACCTTTACTTCCATCACTTTGGATGGTTTATGTATTCGTATTCTTTATTAGTATGGCTAATGCAATTTACGAGCCAACTGCTATGACATATATGACTAAATTAATTCCAGTTGAGAAAAGACAACGTTTCAACTCATTGCGTAGTTTAATAGGATCTGGTGCATTTTTAATTGGCCCAGCGATAGCGGGAGTATTGTTAATAGCAAGTACACCAGAGTTTGCAATATATATAAATGCTATAGCATTTCTCTTATCAGGAGTAATTACATTGCTATTACCTAATCTTGATAAAAAATCCGATATGCATACATCAAATGACAAGTTATCTTTAGCTGTACTAAAAAAAGATTGGAACATCGTTTTAAATTTTAGTAAAAAATCTTTGTATATCGTTTTTGTGTACTTCTTATTTCAAGGGATGATGGTTTTAGCTACCGCAAATGATTCGCTTGAATTGTCATTTGCTAAAGAAGTTCTATTGTTAACAGATAGTGAATATGGATTTTTAGTTAGTGCCGGCGGGGCTGGAATTATTTTAGGAGCTATAACAAATACAATGTTATCTAAAAAATTAGCGCCGTCATTTTTAATTGGAATAGGATCATTATTCATTGCAATTGGTTATTTAATTTATGCTTTTTCAAATGGGTTCGTAATAGCTGCTATCGGATTTCTTATTTTATCTTTCTCTATGGCATATGCAAATACAGGATATTATACCTTTTATCAAAACAACGTTCCCGTTCACATAATGGGACGGATTGGAAGTATATATGGACTAGTAATTGCCGGCATAACCATTTTGATTACGATTCTATTCGGAGTTGCAACTCAATTTATTTCTATACAACATGTAGTTATTGTAGGATCATTGGTAATGTTACTTATAACTATTATATTGTGTGTGTTTACTTTATTACCTTCAAAATCCAAGGTATATCATGCTGAATCAGTAGATTCCAAATAATTTTTTCTTCCATTTTTCAATTAGTATACATCACTAGAGGATTCTTCCATCTATATATTGAATAATAATTAGGTGGAAGAATCTCTTCTGCATATGACGGTGACAAATATGATTAATGCAAAGGATATAGTCCAGAAAATTATTATATCTAGATTTAGATTGTTCAATTGATTATATGTCTAAAGCAACGAAGTAGGAGTTGAAAAATTAATAAAAATATAGAGGGAGCTTTTAGATTACATGGATATTAAGATTAGAGCATATAAAAAATCTGATGAAACCGGTTGGGTACGTTGCCGTGTGTTATCTTTTTTAGATACAGCATATTACGATAACGTATTTAAAGAGAAAGAAAAATATGAAAATCCTGCAATTGAATTAGTAGCTGTATACGAAAATCAAATTGTGGGTTTAATAGATATTGAATATGAATTAGAAGAACGTACGGTATGTTCAAGAGGGACAGGTCTTGGCGGCATGATTTGGCATATTGCAGTTCATCCGGATTTCCGTAGAATGAAAATTGGTAATCAACTATTAAATGAGGCAGAAAAGTTAGCGAAAGAACTTAACCTAAATCGATTAGAAGCGTGGACTAGGGACAATCTATGGGTACATGGATGGTATGAAAAGAACGGATTTGTAAACGTAGATTCGTATTTACACGTATATAGCGATCATACAGACGAGATAAAAGGTGTAATGAAAAGTAATATTGATCAGTTATATCCGGTTCAAACATTTGCTCATTATACAGGTGAAAATAAAGAAGACATAAGAAAACAATTTAAACGAGTTCATAATTGTTTTTGTTTTGAAAAACATTTTAGTTGACTAGAAAACCTTTATTTTATAAATAACGGTACTAAAGACGTACGGGTAAAAAGTACGTCTTTTTATTTTTTAAAATAATGCTTCAGACTGATGGGAAATCAAATTCCACATCATACAATTGAAAGGAGTTATCGTATTTCAATTATGAAATGAAAAGAAGAGAATATAATTTTTAAAGGCAAACAACTATATAGGAGGACTTTAAATGGATATTGTACTTGTTATTCTTATTATTGTTTTGCTGCAAGGGAAAGAGCGAAAAATCAAAATAAATCGCATTTGGCTTGTTCCAGTTTTGTTGGGCTTTGTAACAATCCAGTCCATTATTCATATGGGACAAATAACTTTGCTGCAAGGACTATTATTTGTTGCAATGCTTGGAATTGGCTTAGGTTTTGGCATTATACGCGGAAAAGTTTTAACATTTCGATTAGATAGTGAAACGGGTCATGTATTACGAAAAGGAAATTGGTTAAGCACAATGATTCTTCTTGTTATTTTAGGTGCGAAAATTGGAATTAAGCAAAGTATGTTTTCAGGTAGTACACATTCCACATTAATGGTTGTAACGAATGCCTTTTTATGTATTACATTAGGTACGGTAATAAGTAGACGATATTATATCTGGAAAAAATATAATGAGTTAATACAAAAAGTGTAAATACATTTATCCCTTGTTTAACAATGCTGTGAACGGTAATACTAAATAACATTGAACTTTTATAACAAGGGATGATCATATGATATTCATTTACACTGATTTCGGCGGAACACATTCAACTGCACTCGCTGCAGCTTATCATTTAAATAAATTGCCAACTGACCGTAAGTTAACGAAAGAAGAAATATTAAATGTAGATTACTTTAATAAATTGAAAACCGAAGATATGGGGAAAATTATTTTTCATGGAATAGATGAAAATGGTAATCCTGTATATACAATTGGGTGCGGGGCATCTAAAGTCGTTGTACCTGCGATGAAGCATTTAGGAGAGATTTTGCAAAAACATTATCAAAGTCATGAAAAGATCGTTTTTTCTAATACATCACCAACTGTACCTTTACCAATGACTTTTGGCGGTCTGTTTTCTAGAAGATTTCATATTGACTTTATTGGTGTACCACTACTCGTATGGGGTGCAAAACTTAGCTGTGATAACATACAAAGACTTGTTAGTTATACGAAAGAAGCAGGTCGCTTGACGAACGATTATGTTGTGATTTTAGATAATGAAACTTTTAAATAATGTATGGGAAAAAGAAAATCGAGCAAATTTCTTGATTTTCTTTTTAATTTGTGAAAAAGACAAGAAATATTCACATTTATCATCTATCTACTATAGCCAAAACAATAAAGTCCTGTTACTATTACAGGGATATTCTCTTTTCATAACATAAATATATAGAAAAATTAGAAAAGAGGAATTGAATTAAGGGAGGAACAACATGAAGCGTGTTGCTTGGATTACTGATAGTACAACTGCGAGTTTTACAACAGAAGGAGATAACTTTGTTATCCCAATTGAAGTTATTATTGATGGTGTGTCGTATAAAGATTGTGAAGAAGGTGTGCGCGAGCGCGTTTATAATGCTTTAAACGAAGGTAAAACTGTCACTACATCACAACCTAACATAGGGGAAATGGTAGAGTTATTTTCGAAATGCAAAGAAGAATATGAAGAGGGATTTGCAGTTGCTATTAGCGGAAAAGTAAGTGGAACCTATCAAAACATGAAGTTAGCTGCAGAAATGGCAGGGTTCCCATTAACGGTATTAGATAGCGAAACAACAAGTTATCCAATGGATGAACTAATTAGAAAAGCGAAATCGTTATACAATGATGGTATGACTTTACAAGATATACACAAAACATTAGTAGATGAAAAAAGAAGACCTTTCCACGTATTCCCGAAAAGTTTAAAGGGTCTTTACGCAAGTGGACGTGTAAAGGGAGTTCAATTTTTACTTGGGAGTTTATTAAGTGTTAACTTAATATTAGAAGTAAAAGGTGGCGAGCTTTTACTTGAAAAGAAAGTTCGCAAAATCCAAAAATGTCGAGAATACATTAAAAATGAACTTGAAAAAGAATTACCAAAAGTACTTCACATGTTCCATGCTAACGATAAACCTGGAGCTGAAGAATGGATTGCAGATATTAGACAAGCATTCCCTGAAATGGATTTCAAACTATACCCATTACCAATTTCATTTGCGGTACATGCAGGTGAAGGTACAATAGCAATTAGTTATTAAGAAGAAAACCCGTGAATGATTCGCGGGTTTTTTTATTTGAAAATGGGGACACACCATGTCTATATTAAGCAAAAGAATTCATTTTATTGTTTCCAGGACTAACCAATCACTCGACTTATTTAAAAATATAAACCTTTTCCTACTGGCTGAACAGTTTCTAGTACAATATCAACCATTTCTTCATTAAGCAGGGTCCTTATAATCCAAGCTGAAAGTTCTTGAGCAGCAAAACAACCCGCAGCAGTTGAAATATTTCCTTCGTTTACGAAACTTTTTTCAATAACCTCTACGCCAAATTCTTTAAGTTGTTCTACTGCGGATGGATATGTAGTTGCTTTTTTGCCAGTTAGCAATTTTTTAGCTCCTAATAGTAGTGAACCAGAACACATAGATCCTATTAATTGTCTTTGAGGATCTACATGAATGCTATTAATATATTCTTGGTTTTTATATAAATCTTGTACACCTTTACCGCTTGCAAATATTACAGCGTCAGCAGAAGGAAGATCAGATATACTTGCTGTCATGGGCATACGTAAGCCAGACATGGATATATGAGTTTTTTCAGTTCCTAAAAGCTGGACATCCCAATCAGAAATACCACCAACTAAACGTACACGATTTAATAAATCCCATGGTAGGAAAACATCAATATCAGTAAAGTTATCGAAACAGACTATTGCAATTTTCATTTTCTAATCCCTCATTCCGTATGTATATCCCCTTATTTAGAATATAAACTCCTCCTTTTTATTTTCTATATTAAGTTATAAATTCCTGTATATCCTATACGTTCTATACGATGGAAATTTAATTAAATAAAAGGATTATACACCTTATAAAATATGTGGTATTCAAATACCCCATACATAACGTAAATAATGTTGTTTCAAAAGTTTAAAGGGTTTTTAAATATAAAAATAGAAATCTGTATAAAAAAATATTTAAATGGTAGGGATATTATGAAAATCGGTAAGTTTGGAGAAGTAAATAACTTAAGTATTGATACAATTAGACATTATATGGATCTTAGTCTCATTATTCCTGAAAAAAAGGGAGGACACTATTTTTTTGATGAGTATTGTCAAACAGATTTAGAACTCATTTTACATTACAAAGATTTAGGATTTAGTTTGAATGAAATTAAAGAACTATTTTTTTATAAAAATTTAGCGAAATCTATGAATTACGAAAAAGATACTTTTTACCAATCTTTATTTAAACTGAAATATGACAAGATGGAACAGGAAATAGAACTTTTAGAGAAGAAACGGGATAAATTAAAGGGAGTGTTACATGATTTATTATTAACAAATGAAACTTCTAATTCAATTATAGGGATAGATTTAAGTGTACTACATTTACTTACATGTTATAAGTGTAGCAAAAAACTAATTCTTCAAGATGGAATTATTACTAACAATCAAATTACTGAGGGGAAGTTAATTTGTGATTGTGGTGAAGAATATATTATTACTTCAGGAATTATAACTGCGGGTAAATTATTTAAAGCAAATGAGCTGACGTCACTTGATGATACTATTTCGGATTATATTCATGAAACGGATACTGCTTTTTTAGAAAATATACAGAAGGGAGGAGAATGGGCGAAAAAGAAACTAATGCAGCTAGATTTAAATAATAAGATACTACTGGATTTAGGATCCGGCCTCGGATTCTTTTTACGGAATAGTTATGAAGAACTACCGGAAGATTGTTTATATATTGCTGTTGATCGAGATTTGAATAAACTTTTATTTTTAAAAGATGTAATTGAAAAAAGAAATCCTAAAAGAAACATTTTATTTATCTGTGCTGATTTCTTAAACATCCCTATTCAAAAAGATTCTGTTGATATTGTAATTGATCAGTCTGGTACAAGTAATTATAGTTTTGAACATGAGGCTTTTGTAATCAACGATTGTAAAATACCCAATAACAACGGTTTTAAATTCCCCAAAAATAACAGATAATCGTTTCGAAAC
>NZ_JAQFUY010000047.1:0-26437 GCF_027716745.1 Bacillus cereus group sp. Bc010 | reverse complement strand
GACTAGCAGGGCTTACTGATATATTTAATTAACTTTCGTTATAATTGGTTAAATAAATCGTAACAGTTAGTTACCCTCTCGCTCTCGTCACTGCTACATTGACGAGGCGATGGTTTTTATGGTCAAAGAATAATACGCCAGGTCGTTCTTGCGGATAGCTATCCACTGTATCAAATATCATCATATCTCTTTCAGAACCTTGGAACTTATGAACCGTTGCCGCTAAAACAGGTATGTGACGATACTTCGTTTTTTGCAACATTTCTCTCATACACGTTGATAAAAAGCGGGATTGCGCCCTGTAAGGTGTAACAACACCGATCGATTGAACACCGTCTAACAGTCCGATTAACATCATTTGCATCGCTACTAAACCAGACATAATATTAAAACGAGACCCTGAAGCAGCGTCTTTTAACGAAAATGCTCCCATTAAGCTCGTATCAAATAAAACACTCGCCTCATTTGCGAACGGCTGCAATTGCGCAAGTTCTTTACGCTCTGAAACAGACGGATGATCGTATACTCTATTTTTATAAATAAATGAGTTTGTAAACTTAGATATATCCGCATGCATACGTCTTTGTTCCTGCAGCATAAATAGGTTCGGGTGTGCTTCTGATTTATTAACAGACTCAACAATCCCGGCATGGTAAAACATATCTTCTCCAAGCCATTTTCGAACGAGTTCATGGTTCGCCATCGCAATTGGAGGTAACTGTAAAAAGTCACCACAAACGACGATACGTTTTCCAAGTGATGCAGCTAATGCGATTTGTGGAACATATGCCATACTTACTTCATCTACAACAACTAAATCAAATGTACGCTCATAAATAAGTGAATCAATGGCACATTTCGATAAAGTTGCGCCGATTACTTTCGCATTTTCAATGTATTCTTTTTCTACCTCTTTAATTTTCGCTTTTTGCTTTCGAAGATCACTTTCAATCTCTTGTATGCGCTTCTTATCAGCAGACGTCGCTTTATATGATAAAATCTTTTCACGAAGCTCTTGGCGTGTTTCTTCTAAATAGAGCCTTTCTTCTCCCCAAGATCCATTCGTCGTTTCAACTAACTTCGACGCAAGTAACGTTTCATGATTTCGTATATGTTCATGTTGACTATAACCGTAACGAACAATTTCACCAGGCGTCCATTTCTTTTTCTTTTCAATTTGCTTCGTTACTTCGCTCATTAATACGTCCACTGCCGCATTACTATGAGCTAAAACAAGTACCGATTTTCCTTTTTGATAATGAGCCGAAATAATACGTGATAAATTGTAAGACTTCCCTGTTCCAGGCGGTCCCCACACGTACGTCGTCGGATTGTAAAACGAACGATACGCCAATTCATTTTTCGGATTTTTCATCTTCTCAATATGCTTCGGACTACTCGTCCCATCAACAAGACGCTTTATACGATTACGTTTTAGCTTATCTTTACGCGCTTCTTTTAATCGCTCTTGTAATTGCTCTAACAATTGCCACGGTTCACTATATAAAACCGCTTCTCGTATTTCACCTTGTATATAATCATTTAACTTCAGTTCTATTTCTAATCCATGTACAGATAATACTTCCCCTGTCGCTTCCTCACCATCGAACTCAATTCGAATCGGTGAACCTTCCGGTAAGCTTACTTCCGAAATAAGCTGAAATACGTATACTGTACTTTCATAATCTGTATATAAAAAACGACCGTTTATGATAGAAATTTTACTACCACCTATCGTTTTCCAATGTTTAATTTCATACGCTAATGCATAATGCCACTCTTTCATCGTTTCCGATAATGAAGGAGTTTGAGTAGGTGTATTCATCGTATAATCTCCTTCCTTCTCCCCAAACATACTTTCTCACTATACCATATAACACGCTAAAATTTGTAAGGTTTTTATCTTGCTTATTTTCTTAATTTTCAATAACATATTGTATATAATTTTCAGAAAGAAGGAATCTACATGCCAGTTAGAAGAATTGAACACGTCGGACTTATGGTTGCAAACTTAGAAACATCTATCGCATTTTATGAAGAAGTAGTTGGCTTACAACTCATTAAACGTATGGGACACCCGAATCCAGACTTAAAACTCGCTTTTTTAGGTGTGGAGGAATCAAAAGAAACGATACTCGAATTAATTGAAGGCTACAACTCTTCCCTTCCGGCAGAAGGAAAAGTACATCACATTTGCTTTAAGGTGGATTCATTAGAGGATGAAATTGAAAGACTAAAGAAACATGCAGTAACCTTCTTACTAGGAGAAGAAATCGAAACATTACCGGATGGAACACGTTACATATTCTTCGCTGGCCCTGATGGAGAGTGGATTGAGTTTTTTGAGACGGAGAGATAATAGGTTGTTCTCTCTTCTCTCCTATTTCTTTTCTTAATGGGGTAGCGCCACATCGCTATCAAGCTAAGCTCATACAACATCAATCATAGTAGAGGTTGTTTCTTTTTTCTAAAGGCAACCGTGTAGGAAATGGAGACCCCCTATTTATCGATCAATATCAATGGTTAATTAAAAAGATGACTTCACTAATTATAAGTTTTTAATAAACTAGTAAAAAATAACAAAATATAATAATAATATGTTAAACAGCTCTTAATCTACTTGTAATGAATTATTTTAAATTTAGCCCTTATCGTATTACCTTATTGAATAAAACTTCTAATAAATTAATCTGAAAGGTCGTTCTTAAGTTATAAAAACTAGTTTTCAGATTTTGTGTAAACAAAAGGAAATAAGATCCATTTTATGGACCCTTTTTCCTTTTGTTATTTTAACTTAGTGTAATCTATATTGTCCTGTTAACTGCTCTTCAGCCATTCGAACTAAACGTTTTGTAATTTCTCCACCGACAGATCCATTTGCACGTGACGATGTATCAGGCCCTAGTGTGACTCCTAATTCACGGACAATTTCATACTTCATTTGCTCAATAGCACTTGCTGCAGCTGAAATAAGAATTTGATTTGTATTACTTTCGTGTCTTTGAATATTCATAATTGCACCTCCACTATATTTGTATATAACCTGTGCTTAATTATGATATTTATACGTAAGTAAAATATTTTCTTCTATCGTTTATCTATTCATTTAATAATATTTTTCACGTCTCCAATACGTATATCACCATCATGATGATACTCAATAACAAACCCCATATCTGGTGAATATATCCACGTATCAAAACTAACAGCTGTAACATCATATATTACTTTTAAAACTTGATGTAAATTTGTTTTAATTACTGGTACTCTGGCATTATCCCAAATAATATATACGGTCTGAGAGTATGTTCCAAAACAGTTCTGTAGATATAATTTTATTTCATCCTCATTATATAAATCACCATAGTTTTCAATGTTGGACCAATCTACTCTCCCCCATTGTGTAATAGGGAATGCATTTTCAAAACTTTTTACTACCATTTTTCCTTGAGTATTCTCTAAAATTTCAATGTCTTCACCTAATGCTTCAATACACTCTTCCAACAATGTTGCCATTTTATTACCTCATTTATTTAGATATTTTAATAATGATTTAAAGGTTTCTTCGTCTCCTTCAAAAGGAATTGCATATTTAATTGCTTTATCTTTTTTTCCATTTCTAAAATCTTCTACATTTATATGCATCCCTTTACTAGGGTCATAATCTAATCGCCATCTTGCTTTATGATCAGCTGTCTCTCTGCCAACAATTTTACCATAACCAGCGCTTTTTTCCATTGTTCCTATAAATGGTTGTGAATCTGCCCCAAAATCCCCCAATAAGCTCATTGCTTTATTTCTTGCTTGTTCATATGTTTGAACCTTATCAAGAACAATCTCTCCTGAACGACCACCTTTAGCAGCTGCTTCTAGTGCCTTTCCTTTCTTTTCAAGATCGCCAATCTTCCCTACAACTTTACCAACAACTCGTGTTGTACCACCAGATACGACGGCCAAGGTGCCCCATGCATAATCGTCAGGACTGTATTTTTGACCTGTTACTAAGTCTTCACCTTTGATAAGTTGTCCAATTTCTTTTCCTGTACCAATTATTGGTGTAATACCCAATACGAATGATAAATCTCCATCATTTGCACGATTATAAATGCGAGATGGATCTCCACCCAAATCATACAGTGCACTACTTAAATCAATATTACCAATATTTCTAGCTGCAGCAGATACATCAACTTTATGACTTGCTATTTTATTAGCCGAGTCCATAAAGATATTTGCAAGATCTATTCCCATATTAAAATCTGTGAAGAATCCTGGGATTTTCTCATCTAACGCTTGTAAATCTTGCGCAATGACTGGAACGTTTTTTCTTGTTACCTGTACAAGTTCCTCCATTCCAGGCTTCGCCTCTTCTATTGAATGTTTCAAGCGAATAGAGCTATTTACGACTGGTCCTAAGTCTGTAATAGCACCAGATAATCCCTTTGATAACTCTTGCATATTCAATGTGATTTGATGAATGTCTTTATTAATCTCATTTTGACATTCAATGGCTTTGGCCGCAACCACATCTAATGCTTGATAATATCCAACATATGCTTCAATAAGTGATTCATAGTACTGAAGTATAAAACTGTATGTTTCTACACCAAAATCCAATAACTCTTTTCCGTCAGCCCCAAGTAATTTTACTAGTTCTTTTCTTTGTGTAACTGTTAGATTTTTTATATCACCCTTCATTGCATTCACTAGTTCTTGCAATTTATCATGTGATTCTTTCATCACTTGTATTTTATACTGTACATCTTGCTTTGCATCATTAATGTCTCTGGAAAGATTCTCTAAGTTTTCTGCCTGATCTACCCAATGTTGTTGTTCTTCTTCTAAAATTTTTATCGTATTATTTATGTATGTTTCATCGTTTTTTAAGTAATTTAATACACCTTCAAATATCTTTACTTTTCCATCAAGCAGAGTAAGTGGACTTTTAGCCTCCTGATCAAAGATAATAGCATCATGAATACGCACATATCCTTTTTCACCTTGGTAATTAACCTCATACCAAGAACCGACTTTCCCCACTACTTCTATCACTTCACCCTTATTCACACTTTTTGCACGTAATGCTTTTTTTAAGTCTGGCTCCGGATATACTTTTTTAACAAGGGATTCTAATGTAACCCACCCTTTAATCAATTCTCCGTCTTGATTAAAAGAGAATTTCTTGTCTTTATATGTAAAATCTCCTGTTTGTAATGCACCTGAGGGCTGTAGTAAATACCAATTAAATTCTTGCTTCATCCAACCATTTCTTGATTCATGAGAAGCATCAAAATAATACGGTTTCCCATCAACATGTGTAAATCCTGATTGCACATGACCTAACGGGCCAAAGTAATAGATTTTCCCGTCAATATGTTGGATTCCAGTTTGTACTACTCCATCGGTTCCCAAATAATAATCGTATCCATTTGTAGTACCCATCCAGTTTGCATAAAACCATCAGTACCAAAATAATAACGTTTTCCATCAATCGATTGAAAACCTGTTATTATTTGCCCATCTTTTTTATAATACGTCCATTTTCCTTCTTCTTGTACCCATCCTTGTTTATTGTCTAAATAGAGTGCTTCTTTTAATTGATCAATCCATTGTAATCCATTCGCAAGAAGCGTTAAATCACTATCTAATTGTTTATCAAATTTCTTTTCAATATTTTTTGGGAAGTATTTTTCTGGATCTTTATGATACTCAGTTATCATAAAATGAGACAGATTCATTGCTTCTTTTGTTACATCCCATGAACGAACTGGTGATTCACCAATTATAACTGACTCTAGTATCCGGACATATCCGATTTCCCCTTGATATTTGACCTGGTACCATAAGCCTTGTTTTGAGATGACTTCTAAAACATCTCCATCCTTTACAGGTTTAGATTTCAATAGAAATTTGGTTTCTGGCTTTGGATAGATTCTTTTAACAGCAGAACGTAGAGTAATCCATCCCTTTTCCATATCTCCGTACTTATTAATTTCAAATGGTTTTCCTTGATAGGTAAATATTCCTGTCACATACTTCCCATCTTTTAAATAGCTCCATGAAGTTGCAGAGAAACTCCATCCAGTCTTTAGTTTACCAGGTTCACTATAATATAAAGTATCTTTCCCTACCTGCTTACTCCCTTGGAATAGCCTTCCATCTTTAAAAAAGGAGTACTCTATTCCATCTAACGTAATGTTATCTGTTTGCTTACTACCATCTTTGTTGTAATAGTACCAATTCTCTTTCTCCTTCACCCAGCCAACTGATTCATCATTTTGCATATCTGTTACTTTCATAATCGTCCTATATAAGAACATAGAAAATTGCTCTCTAGTAACAATGCCATTGGGATTAAAATTACCGTCACCTGTACCACTTGTTATGTTGTTACCGGCTAATATTTTGACATATTCGTTGGCCCAGTGACCTTTCATATCAGTAAATTCAACATTTCCTTGCGGTTTTAAATCAAATGTTTTGACAAGCACAGTTGCCATTTCGGCACGTGTCATATTATTTTTCGGATTGAATTTTTTTTCAGCATTTACACTGAAAATACCACGTGCTGTAAGAGATAAAATTTCTTTTTTGAAATTGCTGTCGCCAATATCAACAAATGGATTATTTGTACTATCTTGCGGTTTTAAATATCGATACAAGAAAGCAGCGAGATGTTCGCGGGTAATAGGATCGGCTGCACCGAAATACCCATTTCCGTATCCCGTTATAATCTTATTTTCCGCCATATACATCATTTCTTTATACGCCCAATGGGTTTTAGGAACGTCAATAAAAGATAATGAATTCACTTGACCATTTTGTTCTGCATACGCTGTTCCTACTGTACTGAATAACAAAATACATACCATAAAACTTAAAAATATTTTCTTAATTGTATTCATAATAGCTCCTATTCAATTGTTAAAAATATAATTGTAAAATAAGTGATTCTGTCTAAACAATAATTAATTCATAAGATGTTTCATTTTTTAAATGTAGTAGCCCGTTTATGGAACCTTCTTAATATATAGTAAAACCAATTTTTTTAATTTAAAAATCCCTTAGTGTAAAATCCGCATTATGATGCCAATCCCCTTTCTCTTTGACGCGGCCTATTTGATTTAAAACTTCGACTTCCTCTGTAAGCATTAGGGCATAGATAGAAAATAATTAAAATAATGATAATATAAGTCCTATGATTTTCTTCATACTCGCGTCACCTTTTTAATTCATAAAAAACCTTTTAATTATATATTAGATTTCGTTTGTATTAAAATAAAAAAATATAAATATGCATAATTGCATATTTATATTCTCGATAGAGTGTACCCTATTGAGAAGTAATCCCTTTCCTTGATATTATTAGTCTTAGAGACTCTCAATAACACTTATCAAAAATACAATTGAAATTATGGGACAGGTAGAATTCTTATTACAAGCTGTAAAATCTTATATAAGAGATTTAGAACAACGATAATTATTTATTAAGGAGAAAAAGCGTAGAAATTGAATCTTTCTACGCTTTTTCTAGTATTCAAATTCCATACTCATTTCCACGAAATCACCATATGCACTATCAACGGAATAGGAATGTTAATGTCAATCTTTGCAGAAAAACTCTATATACTAATCATACTTAAAGGAGAACAGAACATGATAAAACATATACTCAGTTTCCTACTTGGAACATTTGTTATGATAATTGGTTACGTTTGGGTTATTCCCTACACCCTTGAAGCAATTGACAGTAATGTAAGCTATATTACTAATCACAAAAAGTATTTTAGTAAGTTATATGAATATGACATTAACCTTTGGATCATTGCAATGCTTATATTTTGCATTTTTACTGCGATTTCTGTTCTTATACTCAAGTTACCCGATTATAAGAAAAATAAAAGCACTCCTATAAAAAGATATAGTCAAACAAATCGGCAAAAAAATGCAAAGAGAAGGCGTAGAAAATAATTTTTTTATGTTAGGGTTTTTACTTATAAAAATATCTTAGCGTATAAAAACCGCGTTTTTACGTTGGTATTCCTTAATGTAAAATTGAAATATAGCCGTACCATTTATAAAAAAGTTGAATCAAAATGTTATTATGTCAGTTTCCCTCCTTCCACTAACTGGCAGTTTAATTTAACAAACAATGTTATAATTTAAATCAATTAGGGGGGATAAATTTGAAAAAGAAATCTACTGTTCTTTTATGCTTATTAATTTTCAGCATGTTAATAGCATATTATTTTTATCAAAAAAATCAAAATGAAGAATTCGTTAGATGGGGCGATAGTATACATACTGTTAACACTGAAATACTAAAAGAGAATGATATTGAATACAAAATTGAAAACGATAAAGTTTATATTCCAATAAGCTCTCTTAGAAAAGCAACATTTTGCTGTTCCTAATAAAAATACAGAGTTAAGTTATAATTCTAATGTTTGATTTAAAAAATGTTTTAGACTATAGAAAAAAGTATTAATCTATTAAAAAATAGTTGTAGACTGAAAAGGTGTTTTCTATATGTGAAAACACCTTTTATTTCTGTAACTCCATTTATAGTATCCATTGTCCTAGTGGATATTTTCCGAATGTGTAAATTTGAAAACATCACGCTCTGGAATGTGTTTGTATAGCATGTTTTCTTCTTTGACAAGAATATCATAAGAATGATAGTCGTGTTCAATCGAGCCGCCAAAATCTCTAATGTCAATTGTTCCAATGAGCATCTTATTTCCGAATTTAAATGAAACTTTTTCGCCTAATTGGAACTTCATTGGTGGAAAATCTCTATCTTTTTTACAATACATGAATTTCACTCCTAACATTTTTATAAGCCAAGGTACCACCAGCAATTTAGAAAAAAACACTAAGCAAAAAATAAAATAAACTATCCATTTAGACTGTGCTCATTTACATAATTATCGAAAGCGGAAGTCAATAAATCTATCATATATCTTCAGCGATTTATTGCTGAAGATACAACTGTTTTGATAATGGAATACCCTTATTGAAAAATTCTGAGTAATCGTTTAAATAATAATCTGCTACATCACTTTGACCTTGAAACATGCATGTTATGATTCCTAATTCTTTTGCAGGTAGCAAATCTAATTCTCTATCTCCAATAGCTAGATCAATTTTGTGTTTTTGATGCAAGTAAGTATATGCTGATGGGTTGGGTTTGCGAGGAAAACCATTATCAATCGTAACCATATCTACAAAGTATTTGTCCCATCCATAATATTTTAAAATTGCTAAAACTCCATCTCTGTGTTTATGTGTCATGATTACATTCTTATCTGCAAATTTCAAAATTTCTTCCACGCCATCAAATGGTTTCATGTCTTTTGGAGACAATTCCTTTTTTAAGCTTTTAATTTTCTCTTTCTGGTCACTAGAAACATTATAGTAGTCTAGTGCATGTGAGTATGAAATCTTTAATTTTTTATAAATCTCCTGTTTATCTATCTCTTCTCCAAGTACTAGAGAGAGTATTTTGGTATAGGCAGGATATGTATTAAAAAGTGTTCCGTCAAAGTCCCATAAAATATTCAATTAAATCACCCTTTCTATTCCATTTTATCACAAGAATGTGGTAGCCATACTCTTGTTTTCTTTGTATACTCCATACACTATCAGTTAACATAACGTCTCATTATCAGTAGTAATCAAAAAGTGGATTCCTTACTCACAAAAGTAATCCCTTTTTTATTTTCCATAAAGCTATTCATCTTTTTATGCATTCCTATTATGGCGCGGTTTTAGGTTTCGCATTTGTTACTGAATGAACCGAATGACTGTATAAAATCTTGCATGCTCTTAGCGTTTTTTTCCAAAATACTGGCGGTAACCCTGCTATGTGAAAAATAGATACAACTCTTATTCTACCTTTACAGTTTCTTTCGATAAATATTTAAAAGCTGTATCAAAATATTCCTTTTTCCCCCAAGTATCTGAATTCCCAATTACTACAAAGTATTTTTTTGCTCTACTTGCAGCGACGTTTAATAAGTTTGGAGTGCTGGATGCCCAATCTAAAGGTCCTGTTCTCTGATCGTCTACGCCTAAAACTAAAATAACTAATGAGGCTTCTTTTCCTTGGAAAGTATGAACTGTTCCAATTTCTATTTTTTTGTTTGCTATTGAATTTTTGTTTAACTGTAATAACTTTTGAACTACACTTACAAAGGGTGAAATAATGTAGCAATCTTTCCCTGGGTTGTTTTGTGTAAATTTATTTGCAATCTCAATTGCTTTTTTTCCTTGCTCAGGAATATAGTGATTTCCTGAACCAGTAGTTTTCCCTCCAATATTAAACCATTGACTCATGTACATTGGATCCTCTACCATATCTTTGTTCTTAGTCGCATGTAACATCTTGTCTTGATATGTTGTTTTATTACATATCTCAAACATAGGGCTGTCACAACGTCTATGTACACGAAGCGGTGAGCCCAACCACTTTGTGTTATTTTTGGAGTCACTCATTGTTCCGCCAAATTTGTTATTAAGATCAGCAAATTCTTGTACACTTACTTCACTTCTAGTTAAATGATAGAAAAATGAGCTTTCACTCGTAATTCCAGCACTTTCATTTGCTATTAATTTGAGCTGATCATCACTCAACGTTACAACCGGAGGTATTTGTAATGGATCACCTACCACTACAACATTTCTAGAACGCCAAATGGCTCCAATTGCAGATTGTGGTGTAGCTTGACCTGCCTCATCAATAAACAGCCAACCAATATCTTCCGTTTTCAAATCCCTTAAAAACCTTGAAACAGAAGCAAATGTTGAAGAAATTATAGGTGTAAGTAGGAATATAGTATCAAACATCGCTTGGATGAAGTCATCCCTTTGCTTTTCATTAATTTGGGAATCAAGATTCGCTTTTTCTTTCCCACCTAAAAAATAAGCCCTTGCTAAAGTTAAATTTTTTTCTATTTTTTCCTGGTTTTCAATTAGGAAAGTACAATATTCATCCATCATTGTTTTGAATAGCTTACTCCGAACACAATTAATTCGATCTTCTTTATTATCACCATCAATATTAACAAATTGTTTTTGTGATGATTGCCATTTTTCGTCATCTATATCATCAAAGTCATCGTTTACTTGCGCGGTTTTAATCATACTTGATATCTGTTTTTCTAAACTATCAAAGGAATACTCAGCACTAGCATGTATATTACACAGATCATTAAGTTCATCTGAAATATTTTGAAAATATTCTTTTATATTTGCTGATTTCCCCATTGCAGCTGATATTTTCCCCCAGCAACTTTCATTCTTGTTATATCCTAAATAAGTGTAATTGTTTTTTATTAATTCCTCATCTTTAGGCAAATCCATACTTATATTTTCAACAGCAGCATTATTATTTGATGTAACTAAAATACGATATTCTTTAAGTTTTGAATGAAAATAATAATAATAATAATAATCCTCTTGCCCCTCAGAAAATTGTATTTTTGTAAATAAATCCTGTGTTTCCTTTAAAAACTTTACCTTTTCAAAAATAATATTTGCAAATACATCTTTTAATAATGTAGTTTTACCAGTACCAGGAGGACCGTTTACAGAAAAAATAAAACCCTCTTTTTCCTTTGAATTTGCAATAATAAGATTTAAAGCTACCTGCTGCATTAAACCTAGCGGAAAACCTGAAGGCCATCTCGTAATTGGAATATCTCGTAAAATCCTTTTTATTTCGTTAATACTCTCATTATTAAAAAAGTCTACTCTTTCACCTGAGTTTTTTAATGTTTCCCAGTTATCTAAGGCAAGATATGTTTTTAATGCTTTACCTATCTTTTCATATTTAATGTTATATTTTACTTCCTCCAAATCTTCAATATAAAAACTGTTTACTCCTACATATTCTTTGTATGTAAGTCGAATATTTTTCTCATAATCCTTATCACTAGAAAATCGAAATACTCCTTCTTTATCGAAGTGGCTATGTTTTATGTATGATTTTAATATACTTTGAATGTTCCGAGAAAGTTCTAACCAATTTTTATATCTAACATGTATAAACTTTATACTCTTAGCCAGTTCCACGTGTCCTTCTGACTCATTAAACTCTAAGTCATTACTAATTTTACTGTAATTTTCACTTTCAATTACCGACGTTATTGTACTTATTAAATCCAACTCTAAATCTTTTAAACTTTTTCCAGGGCGAAGAAAATATTTAATTATAGGACTAACTACCACACTAGATTCTAACGTTTTATCCTTTATTGGTTTTAGCATATGATCTAACTGAATATGAATAAGAAAACTATTAGGAAACCCTTGAAAATCAGTAAAACTAATTTTCTTATTAAATTCGTTAGAAAAGTATCTTAGCACTTCTTCTTTTGCAACAGGTAAATAGAATAAAGATGCTTTTGCATCCATTAAATACTTACCTTTTGCACTTTCTCTTTTTTTTTGTAGAAATATTTGCATATAATTTTGAGGTGAACCATTAGGCCTTATAAAGTCAAAGTAATCAATAGTAGGTTCTCTATGAAAATAATTTTTTAAATTAAAAAGGCTTAATGATTCTTTATCACAATTCATAAAGTTAAAATGTTCTAGTTCAATGAAATAATTCATTACTTTTGAGGATACTTCCTTATAATCACTATTTTTAATTTCTTTCTTTTTACTATTAAAAATTAAAGAAAAAATTTTCTTTAAACCACTCATTATTAATCTCCTTTGATAAAATAAGATATTATCTAAATTATACCAAATATCCTATTGAAATATAGTCTGATTAAATCAAAAAATTTCCAGTAAGGAGCCATCTTTATTTATCGTGATTTCTTAGGTTGATAGCGTTGGGGTAATACCTCTTTTTTGTGGATTTAAAATAACGGTTAACTGTTATAAAAAAGTTGCAATGCTTTTTCTCTTACAAAATAAAAGATTTGACTTTAAGATTAGACCCGATTTTGAGGTAGTAAAGAATAATCCAATCGTTGAGAATTTTATTTTAAGAGTAAAAATGCATTAATTAAAAATCCAATAAAAGAAAATCGAACTAGATAGCCTTTCTAGATTGATTTTCTTTTTTATATTCTCTAGGAATATTCCTCTTCACTGCAACTCATTGCTATTTGTATAAGAGAAAATGGGATTTGATAAGGACTGTGGGTTGTATGCAGTCCTTTTTCGTTACAATAAAAAAGGAAATAGAAAATATCAAAGTTACAAGGAAGTGAAAATGGTAGAATAATATGTTACGAAGTAATGGGTGGACTGTAATCGGATTGTAGGGTATACAGGCAATCAAGACATGGGGAATCACGTTTGCGGTATCCTTCCCCAAATCACAATAACCAGTAGCTTAAGACTTTTAATATAATATTAAAAAGTGGATATTCTTAAACACATATCCACTTTCAACTACGTATATTTGTCACCTTAAACATACTTTTTCCCTATTTATATACTTACCTTCGCTTCTCCAATATCCTGCTTTTTAATTAAATCTAAGTAAAAATGTGAGACAGTTGTGTTGTAATAAGGATAAATAAAAATAAATGATAGATTAAATGTAAACATTCCGATAAATGCGGCTAATAAAAACCATCCTATAAATGATAACCAAAGAACAAATAACTTTAGCTTTTGTCCTTTCATTATTCTTTTACTTTCTCTCAATGCTTCACTTGCTGTATAATCAGGATTCTCTACTAATATGTAATACGACATGGAATAAGAAAAATATTTAATAATACCTGGAACAATTAATAAGAGACTCCATAAAAATAGAAAAATAGCTTGCAGCAGCCCCAATTTCATTGATTTAAACACATTCTTCTTTTTAAATCCCGAAAATACATCGTCTACCTTAGCATCTTCTTTTTTCCCTAAGTGTAAAGTAAAAACAGAATATCCATAATTGAAGATACCTTGTATGAGACTATAAATTAGAAAACAAACCCCACCTAAACCAATATAACTTAAAATAAGTACAGCAAGTGCTGTTGGATCTACTTGTGGTTCGCCACCAATTGAATAAATAAATAATGCATCCGGGCCAATTATCCCGATAAACAGTGCAAATATTAAATACATGAAAGTGGCTATTGCTGATGCACTTAAGGTCGGTACAAAATAGAATAAAGCTGATACTCCTATACCTACTCCCCATTTCCCATCTAACGAGTTAAGTGCTGCTTTCTTAAAATTTCTTGTCATTCTTGTATTCCCTCCTTTTTTCTTATTTTGCTTTACTAAAAACATAAAAGAACTTGTAGCAGGCCCCGCTACAAGTTCTTTTAGCCAAATACTTTAGCTCCTCGAAAAATTATTTATTCTACACAATCGGGGGTAATGCCTAAAATATGGTTTGTTAACATCATTATATAACATAATTATGAATTCTTGTTAAAAATTCTATATTTTTAGACAAATAATTCTCCACATTTTTACTTATTTTTTATTTTCATGTAGTCTTTTCTATTGGGGGTAGCACCACATTGCTATCAAGTTAAGAAAGGTAAATGCCCCAGAGCGAAATTTGGTGCTAACTTGTAGCAAAAAACTCATTTTATTTTTTGCTTAGCGTTGTCTGTTTCCGAAATGCTAGTGGTACCCCTAATTGTCGTGATAAAAGGAGTGGATCCCCCACTCCTCTTCTATTATCATATGATTGTTTAACAACATGTCTTCATAGCTAGATTTAGCCTTAAACTTCAACATTTTTGCCTTTCAGTAAAAATTATCCCCCTCCTTTTACGCTTGCTCCGACTTTCAAAATTATTTCGTATACCCACGATTCAGTTCCGTTAACTTTTCATTGATGTTAAAAATTTTCACTCTAATATCTTTTACACCAGCTGCTTCAAGTCTGTTCTTGTGCATTTCCGCGTATTTTTCAGCATCTTGTTTTTCTTCAAATACATAGATGCCTCCAGCTTCTTTTGTTTCTTGATTCTCTGTCCATATTTTCCAGTGGAATCCTTCTTCTTCGTTAATACTGTTTGCTAAATCCCAAAAACCTTTTTCCATTTCTTCACCAAAAGGACCTTCAAACGGAAAATCAACTTGTAATAAATATGCCATCTTTGCTCACTCCTATTTTCAATATTTTTCAATTCGAATGCAGATAATATCTTAAATGAGTGCTGCTATTATTCCTGCACTCATTTGAAATTTCACCTACATTTTCAAAACCCCTTTTATAAAATAATTACAAAATGATAGCAACTTAAACGCATACAGTTTAATTGCTTTAGGTTATGTTTTAAAAATATGATACAAACTTATCCCTAAACTAAGAACCAACAAAACAAGCGCAGGTATTGCTTTCTTAAAGGGATCTCTTGCTAATACAATAAGAGTTAATGCAGCTGCAAGCATCGTACCACCTAACAACAATCCTGCTAATAAAGCTACTGTTGGAATCCAAATTCCTATCAACATTCCAATCGCTCCTACAATCTCAAAAGCTCCAGTTAAGAAATTAAAAAACGAAGGTAAACCAAATCGCTTGAACTCGTCTGCCATTTTCCCAGAAATAATTTTCGTACCTGTCATTAAAAAGAACAGAAATAATACAACTTTTACTACATTGATTAATATTAAAATAGCAATCACATCTTTCTTATTTATTTGATACATTTACATGCTATAGCATATATAATATGAAATTTTGACTGGTACTAGGAAAAAACGTGATCCTGAATCGAATCTCATACAAAATAAAGATATCTCCACCATTCCTTAAAACAAAATTATATGCTATAGCATATATAATACATAAAATAAAGTTTGTTCCTTATGAATAGCATCAATAAGGAACAAGTATTAATAGCGTGTATCATACAATTTGTTTAATAATGATTGTAATACTTTAATCTCTTCTTCGCTCAAATTACTCGTAACGAAATGGTGAGCGTCTGTCACTACAGGCAAGATTGTTTTCTTTAACTCGTCACCTTTTTCAGTTAAAAAAAGGTTATGTGAACGTCGATCTTGCTCATTCAAATCCTTCTTTACAATCCCTTTTCTCTCCATTGACTGTATCATTCTTACGACAGTAGTTTGATCTTTATCAATCGCTTCTGCTAACTCTTTTTGAGTAGTGGCTCTTTGGCTACAAAGAACACTAATAATCCCCCACTGCTCTGGCGTAACTCCAAAAGGCTTTAATTTCTTCGTAAAATAATTCGTCATTTTCACATCAGTACGATGAACAAGATAGCCTATTAAATCATGTAAGTTCATATATCACCTCTATAAATTAATATATAAAAGAGTATAGCATACCAGTCAATTATTCACAGTGAATGTATTCATTTTATTAATTATATGCTATGGCATATATATTATAGTAGGTCATTTTAATTGTCAAATGAACTACCTCTTATTTTTCTGCAGTATGAGTCCAGCTTATTAAAAATAATAAAATCCCGTATTGAATAAAAACACGGGATTGTTATAAATGAGTTATTCACTTATTCGAAAGAAGTTCATTCGTTACATATTACTTATTTAATTAAGAAACATTCATATACCAGCCCAAACATCTTTTCCATATCGTCCTTCCTCTTGCACTCGATCCAACCAATTCCTTGCTTCTTGTTCACTGACTTCATGAATTTCTTGATAGGCTTGACAAAGGGTGTCTTCTACGTCAGGAGCCATTTTACTTCCATCACCACATATATAAAGATGAGCTCCATTATTTAATAACGAAATTAAATGGATTCTATCTTCTTTTATTACATGCTGTACATATGTTTTAGGATGTCCTTCTAAGCGAGAAAAAGCTGCGTGTAAAGAGATTAATCCCTCTCTTTCATCATTTTCTAGTTCTGCACGATAGAGATAATCCTTTTCAGGATGACGACAACCAAAGTATAGATGTGCTTCTCCTAAGTTCATACCTTTTTGCTTTTGAACGCGACGCGCTTGTAAGAATCCACGGAATGGTGCAATTCCAGTACCTGGTCCAACCATAATAATTGGTGTTTCTGGATTTTCAGGTAATTGAAAGTTTGATTGTGGCGTTCGAATGAAACAGATAATCTCATCTTTATTATGACGCTGAGCTAAATAGTTAGAAGCGACTCCTTCATATGTCCCTTCCCCGCTCCATGCAGGCGCATTCACAACACCAACCGTAATACTCAGACGATCCTGTGCAATGAGTGGAGAGCTTGAAATTGAATAGTAACGCGGTTTGAGCGCCGGAAGAAGTTCTAAAAAACGTTCAAATCGGATTTCACAAGCCTCATACTTTTCAAGAAGATCTAACATTGAAATACGTTTCTTTAATATTTGTTCATGATAAACTCCGTCTTCCAATAATGATTCCAATTCCTTTTTATGAGGAGGACATGCTGTGAATGTCACCATTTCTCGTATTTGTGCTCGAGTGGCTGCTTCTTGCACTTCTACACTATAACTAAGAAGGTCATATAAACGAACAGGACTGTCTAAAGGTATGTGATTTACACTGCGCCCACTTGCGCTTAATATGACTTGATCCTTCCCGTTTAATCCAAAGCGTTTTAAAATTCGGTTGACATTTTTCTCACTATTAATTGGCAGCACCCCAAGGTGGTCTCCTTCTTTATACGTAGCGCCTTCTGGCAAGGATATCTCAATATGTCGCGTGCTTCTTTCACTGCTAGATGATTGAAGTTCACGATTTTCTAATATAGATGCATAAACTGCTTCATATGTTCGCGCAAGAGGAGATCCTCCAAGACGGCTGACAAATTGCAGACTCAAAGTACTGCGTTCTTTCTCCATGTTTTTGTTAAGTTCCAATCCAAATGCCTTCATCGCATCAGACCACATACTTTCTTTCCATTGCTCGAGCTGTTCCTCGAAATCGCCACTTGCATCTGCTTCTCCGCGTTTAGAAAATCTTGTTGCTCCTTTTTGAGCCATTTGCTCATCAATGTATCTTGGTATTCGCTGATAGGTACTAGCCCAATTATGGTCTCCACAACCAAAAACTGCGTATTGAACACCTTTTAGCTCATCCGGTTTTAATTCTTCCAACCACTGCACAAACTGTCCTGCATTACTTGGCGGCTTTCCATTATAAGAAGAAGTTACAATAAGAACCGCTCCTTCTTTTGGCAAACTTCCAATTCGATCGTTAAGAGCTGCCACTTCCGTTTGAACACCTTCTAAACTAGCTGTATCTGCTAGTTCTCTTGCAATACCTTCTGCTCCCCCTGTATCCGAGCCATATAAAACAAGAAGCGAAAGATTATCGGCTCCAATAATAGAAGGAGTCTTCTGAACTTGCTGCTTAATTTCATGTTTTTTCGTTTTCTCCTCTGTAGGCGCAAGAACAGTAGTATGGCTAATAGTTTGATTTCGAGGTACAATCCTAATTTTAAAATCACCAGGCTTAAGCGTTAATGTTTGTTTTACGTCCAGCTGATAGTCTTCATAATCAATGAATTCAAAATGTTGAAGAAGCATTCCCATTACGAGTGTCGCTTCATGAAGTGCAAACTGCATACCGATACATGCTCGTTGCCCATTTCCAAATGGCTTATAAGCGTGATGAGGAACCTTATCCAGATTTTCAAATCGTTCAGGTTGGAACTCTTCCACGTTGTCTCCCCACGCGTCTTTATCCCTATGTAACTGTGGAATAAGAACAGAAATACGATCTTCTCCTTTTTTAATTGGATATTTCCCACCAATCACTGTATCTTCTTTTGCATAGAGACTGAATGCTGGAGCAGTAGGCCATAGACGTAGCGATTCATTTAAAATCATACGTATATACTTTAGTTTCATAACTTGTTGGTATGTTGGAGTGGGATCTGTTAAAACTCGGTCTACTTCTTCATAGGCTTTTTTCAACTTATCTGGATTTTTTAATAAAAAATAGATTGCAAAAGATAACAATCCACTTGTTGTTTCATGCCCAGCTATTAAAAAGGTGATAATTTGAAAACGAATATTTTCATCATCTAATTTTTCACCAGTTTCCGGATCCTGCACATGTAACATACGGGAAAGTAAATCATTTTCTTCCTGATTCCCACTATTTTTACGTTCAGCAATAATATTATCTACTAAAGAAAACATGGATTGAATATCATGTTGAAATTGACGTTTCGTTCTTCGTTCTCCACATGAGTTTATCTTCTATATCCAGCCGCTGCAATTGGTGCATCGCCTCATCTAGAGCACGGGTCATGCTAGTAATAAAAGGATGAGGGGTCTCGCGATAAAAGCTATTAAATCGATAATTAAAACCACATAGACCAATTGTATCTAATGTAAGGCGAGTCATATCCTCTGGAACATCTACGTTTTCATTCGGATTCAGTCTTGCCCATTTTTGAACGAGTTGTACAGCAATATCGACCATCATGGCATGGTAATCTTTCATTGCCCGTTGGCTGAATGTAGGCATCAAAATATTATGAGCTTTTTTCCAGTTAGGCTCTTGAGTCTCACTTGTAAATAATCCGTCTCCAGCAAAGGCACGAACCTTCGCTAAAGCACCCTCTATACTTTTATCAAATCTTGTTTCATCACAGACTTCTGCTACCAGTTCATGTCCAGAAACGACAATGATCGTATCACTTAAAGTTTGCATTCGAAAAATGGGACCATACTCTTCCGCTATCTTGATAAAGGATAAGGTCGGTTTATCTTTATCGATTAATGGGAGATTCCCTAGCGGTCCATATGTTTTCGGCTGAGGAATGGCAGATACTTTTTTATCCATTAAAAACACCCTTTCAAAAAATACTAAAATATCCCATTCAATAGAAAGAAGATAGCAATGAAGCGCCTGGGATAAAAATATGTAATTGATTACCTTATTTTATCTTTTCCCTAATTATTCACGATTATGATATTGCTTATAAGGTTGATATTAGATTTATAACTTGCAGAAAAAAGACGAAATTAAAATGAAACGTATTAGTATAATGTTTATCAGAAATTGAAAACTAAAGATTGTAGTATTTGGAAAGCCAATAGTTTCTAATGAAAAAGGATCTGATATGAAGATCAGATCCTTTTTTCACTATGTGTAATTATTTCACTGTTTCTTTCAGTTCTTTTCCCGTTTTAACTATCAGCTTCTTAGTAGCAAAACAACTTGTAGACATCATTATCTCGAGTTTTATTTTGCTCTACCGATTTAACCTCTCGACTGCTTCCGGGCTTGTATCTACACGTTTAACGAAAAAAACTAATAGTAGTGCAACAATATTCATGCCAAGCGCTACATAGAACGAATATTGGATTCCGGATAATAAAGCCTTCTGCGTTACCATTACCTTCGTAGCTTCTGTGAAGGTTGTTGGATCTAATTCAGACATTAGACTTTCAGCTTTTGTTTTTGTTACAGAATTCATAATCGTAACAAGAATAGCAGTACCAATTGAACCGGACACTTGTTGAGCTGTATTATTAACAGCTGTACCGTGCGGATTTAAGCGAGTTGGCAATTGATTAAGACCATTTGTCATAAGTGGCATCATCACCATCGCCATCCCAAACATCCGCAGCGTGTAAATAAGAATAATATGTGTGTGACTAGAGTCGATTTGCAGGTTTGCCAGCATATAAGTTGAAACAGCTGTAATGGAAAGTCCTACTATACCAAGAATCCGAGGGCCATATTTATCAAATAGTTTACCTGTAATTGGTGACATAACTCCCATTATTACCGCACCTGGAAGCATCATCAGCCCAGAGCTCAGCGGTGAAATACCGCGGACATTTTGTACATAAGCTGGTGTTAAAATCATACCCGAAAACATGGCTACTGCGTTGACAATTGCAATTACAGAGGCAAGTGCAAACATTGGGTACTTGTAAACACGTAAATCCAATAACGGTTCATTCATTTTTAGTTGACGGATAATGAAAGCAATTAGGGCAATAGCGCCTACGATTAAGGTTGTTAAGACAACTTTATTCGTCCAACCATCGGAGCTTGCAGAACTGAACCCATATAACAGACCGCCAAAACCGACAGAAGATAATAGTAATGAGAGATAATCAAGTTTTGCATTTTTGTTTTGTCTCATGACATTCTCAGATTTCCAAATCCCTAACAGTAAGCTTATGATTGCTAACGGTAAAATCATTTCAAAAAGCAAGCGCCAGTCATAATACTCTACAATATAACCCGATAATGTCGGTCCAATTGCTGGGGCTGTAATCATAACTAATCCAAAAATCCCCATTGCTGTTCCCCTTTTTTCTCTCGGAAAGCTTACTAGCATAATATTCATTAACAAAGGTCCCATGACTGAAGAACCTGCTGCTTGAACCATCCGGCCAGTAAGTAATAAACCGAAGTTCGGTGCTACAGCCGCTAAGGCCGTACCAAGAATAAAAATCAACATGGATGTAATAAATAAACTCCTATTGGAGAAGCGGGTTATTAAAAATGCTGATGCCGGAATTAATATGCCACTTACAAGCATATATCCTGTAGAAAGCCACTGGATCGTTGAATAATCTTTAATGTCTAAATCCTTCATTATTGATGGCAAGGCTACATTTAAAAGCGAGTTATTTAGAAATGAAACAAATGCCCCAATAAAAAGGATTACAAGCATTACATATGGTGGTTTTCTTTTATGTAATGTTTCACTCATATATTTATTTGCCCCTTCATTATAAATTCCATTGATTAATTTCAATCGTTTACATATCTGCACAAAAATACATTACCCTTGCAGTATTTTGCCATACTCTTCGAATGGATATTCTCTTTTTCGCAATTCTACTTGCTCTACATAACATTTTTAAATTTTTTTTATTGCTTAAACCTTTATAAACGCATTTGTTAACCGAAATTAAATTAGGCTACATTTTGAGGTGAAGTTGTCTTATCGCCCACAAATAGCAGGATAAATCAACAAGACAAGACCACACCCATTCCTTTAAATACAGGCTTGTAAATCTAGTTATGTAACCATCCATCAAAAGGAATATTACATAGGCTAAGTCTAACATTACATTTTTAAAGTAAGGGGAATAAGCTTATGCACCAATATCGGTATTTGAATTCAAAAGGAAATGAGGAGCATTATAATTACCAAATTTCAATGTCATCATTATATGTACAGCCCCAAATCACTAAAGCTGAGGGAATGAATGATTTGAAGATTCCTGAGAATTGGAATTGTCGCTTCTATCCAATTGGTTCGGATTCACCAGCCAATTATACAGCTTTCTATCCTCAGTCCCCTCCCTTCTCTTTGGATCAGCCAATCCATTATGCAGGGATGATGCCCCAAGGTCATCCCGCTAATTGGCCTCCATTCCCAGGCCATGCAGGTAATTTTCAAAAACCTCCCTTACCCTGGGCTCAACCATTCAACCATACAGGGATGTTTGCACAAGGTCATCTTGCCGCTTTACTCTCACCGCCAGCTAAGGCTTTTAAATTTAATAGCAATAACTGGGGTATTTTCGGAAACTCTCCAGGATGGGGAGGACAGATAAGTCCCATGGGATGGGGGAATAACGGCGGTTACGGTCAGACAGGAATGCTTGGAAACTTACTTACAGTAGGCAAAGGCACTATGAATGGAATTGGAATGCTTAGTAGTCTAATGGGTATGGGGAAGTTCTTCTTTTAGTGAATTAGAACGAGTGGATACGTCCATAGATCAAACATGCCCATCAGTGTATTGATTATATGGTTCCAGTACTCCCTCCAAGTTCGGTTCCTCTTATGTCAAATTATAAAAACATCTATTGCCTTGTATGTGATAACTTGATATAGGTATGGTGGCATTAACAAAATGCAAAAACCGGTTCCTTTACGAAAGAACCGGTTTTTGCATTTTGTTGGAAAAGTAGTCAAATCTTTTTTTCATTATTTAACACTTTGAACACGGCCAATTTGTCCATCTTGTAGTCGAACTTTAATGCCATATGTATGTGTTTCGCTATGTGTCAAAATGTCTTTCACAACGCCACTTACAGTTTTACTATAATCATTATCCAATTGAATAACTACATGTGAACCAACTGAAATTTGTGACCTTGTTGGTTTCCCACCTGTTGCTTGTGTTGGTTTTTCTTGTTTTTGTGTTCTCTCCTGTTGTGTAGACTGCTGTTGCTGAGCTTTCTTCTCTTCTTGCTTACGTTTTTCTTCTTCTACTCTTTGTTGCTCTTCTTGTTTACGTTTTTCTTCTTCTGCTCTTTGTTGCTCTTCTTGTTTACGTTTTTCTTCTTCTGCTCTTTGTTGCTCTTCTTGTTTACGTTTCTCTTCTTCTACTCTTTGTTGCTCTTCTTGTTTACGTTTCTCTTCTTCTGCTCTTTGTTGCTCTTCTTGCTTACCTTTTTCTTCCTCTACTACTTTTTTGTCTTCATCCACTTTTTGCTCATCTGGTGCGCCCTTTAATTTTTCTTCATTACCTTTACAAGCACTTAAAGCAATTACACATAAACTCATAAGTGCAAATAATAATAATTTCTTTGACATTTAAAAATCCTCCTATATATACATTACAAATTAATAACTTTCATAGCATAACAAAAGTATATGTATTTCTTTGTCGTAATTTGTCGTAATTTGTCGTATATATGTAATTTCTACTAAAAGACTGTCTCTATAATAAAGTGAAACTTTAATCAATGGGGATTTTGTTCATCCCCCACTGATTATTAGTTGAACCAATCGGGCATTTACGGGCAATTAATCTCCCACCTAACTTCTTTGCTCCAGCCGAATTTTAAGATAGGAGTCTTACTGCCCGTTAATGCGGGATAAAAGCGAAAATTATTATATCAATTTGTGCACAGAAATTACGTTCGTTTACTAGCCGAGTGAGCTTAATTAATAAAATACAAGAAAACACCTTCATCTTATATATAAAAGGTTATCGGAATCTAACGAAGTCTATTATATGTTAAGACATTTTTAAAGAGCATAAAAAAACACCCTAAGGTGCCATACTCCAACTCGAGAATCATAGCTATGTATGGAGAAATTTAGAAAAGAGAAGTTTCTAATTATAATTTATAAAGTTATTATGCCATGTATTACATACATATTACCTTATTTACTGGAAGCTGAATCCAGTTATATCACTTTCTAATCAGTCTCATTAAAGCCATCCCAAGAAATCCAACACCCATACCTATTAGCCATCCTGTTTGGCCATTCCCTAACATAGACCCTACTCCTCCGCCAAGAAACATGCAGCCAACAAATACTAATCCTCCAATTCCCCAATTCGGCCGTTCCATAGTTCAATCACACCCCTTCCATAAAACATATGCGATTAACTAGCCTAACTTTCTTGCATGGGATAGTTAATTATTTTGCTTATGTTTAGCACTTTCAGGGCAGTCAAAAGATGCGGAGATTGAGTCATTTGAATAAATTACAGAAGGAGAATTTCATTTTTTCATATTAAATAACTTAAGAGTGTGTTTCACAATTTATGACTAGCCCCACCGCTATCCAACTCAGATAAGAAAGCAAAAACGAAAATTATATGCATCATTGACTACTGTTAACGAGACGTTACGTTAACCCCACATGAAAACCCTATCCATCCAAATTTACACAAAGTTATCCTTGCTGATGGTACAATTAAAATCATGGAGGGATATTATGGGGATTTTTTTGTAATAACACTACTTCTTATAAACGGCACTGCAATATTCTTATTTTTCTTGTCTGTTTCACCAAAAATTAAGGCTAAAAACCTATCTTCAATAATGATCTGTTTAGGTATAAATCTAATCATAAGTCCAGCGGCTTTTCTTATAGGTGGGATAGCTGATTATGCAGGTGTGGTGGCTAATTATGGAGCTTATTTTGCGGGTGAGTCGGCAACAGCCCCTCCTCTAGTTAGTCATGCAATTTATTTTTTTGGAGGATTTCTCTTTATTCAGGGAATACCGCTGCTCATACTACTTGCAGCTTTTTGGAAGTTTGCTAGAGCAAAGAAAATAAAACAAGTATAGAAGGATGAGTGGATACTTTTTAGAGTAGGGATTCGCTTTTTTCTCGCTACCAATAATAGGAGTTCATGTCATACAATGGAGTTACTATTAGAAAACTGTGAGGATGATTACGTTGATAAAATTTGTAATTTGTTACGCTGCAAGTCTGTTTGCTTTCATTTTTGGATAGTTCTTGATTTCATATATTTCTCATCCTAGCTTTATTCACCCGAACGTTGTATTAGGATTCATTAAAACGATCATTACTTATGGTAGTATACCGGCTCTTGTAGCTTGTCTAATTGGAGAAGTGCTATACAGGAAAATCAAGCGATGTAGAGAATTTCAATTTGGAATTCCTATATTTATAGGACAAGCCGTTCTCTATACACTTATACCATTCCTTTTTCTTTTTCCTTTTAATTTTTCGCATTTCTTTGACTTCGTTGCACCTGTAATTATGGGATCCTTAGCTTTTTATTTCGTACGTCGAAAAATATAATTAACTTCACGAGTATGACAAAAAGAATCCTGATTAGTAAAACCACACTGTATAACCAAACAGAACTCAAAGAACGCATCAATTCTTGCGAAATAAACAAGAAAAAAATAAAGGCTTTGAGGAAGAAAATAAGTAATTGTGTGAAAAAAGAAAGGTACAGCTTACTGATTACTTCATAAACTCATAAAAAAAGGACCATACATATTAGACATATCTAAAATGTATGGTCCTTTTGCCATTTGAATTTCTTTTTAAACTTCTTATATTTTCTATACGAATGTCTAACGATGTTTAACATAAAATACGGTATTTTAATAGGGAAAGGCAATTTATAAATGAAAGGCAAATAAAATATAAAATATGCCTTTTCTAGGTCTCTCCACTTACTATCTTCTTTTGTTTTTAAGAAATCAGATACATCCACTACATACCCTCTTCCGTTTTCCATCATCACATTTTTCCCGTGAACGTCACAAGGAGTTAATCCTTGTTCTCTTGCATACTCTAATGCTTCATTAATATCAAGGATTACCTGCTTAGGAATTTTAATCCCCTTATGAATAGCATCGTATAAAGTAATTTCTTTTAAACGTTTCAATACTATGAAATTTTCTCCTTTATATATAAGCTTCGAATAAGAAGGATGGTTTCCAATTCTTCGGTATACTTCCGACTCTTTTTCAATTCCTTCTCCTTCTCGTGCGTAAACTTTCACTACCCAATCTTTGTATTCTTTATGCATGAATACTGCGGCATAATTACCTATCCCTAAACACTTCCAAAGTCTAGGAATATCTTTAACTACTACAGGCTCGAATTCATCCTCACTTCTAATGCTTACCTCTTTTAATAATTCGTTCTTTATCAATCCCACAAAACTGTTTATACTCATCATTTCCACTCCGGTTTTGCTAAAAGGGGTCCCACCCCATGCCCATCAACTTAAGAACGAAAACAAAATGAACTTTCGTTCAAACAAACTAAAAAACACGTAATGTACTT
>NZ_JAQFUY010000046.1:0-26718 GCF_027716745.1 Bacillus cereus group sp. Bc010 | reverse complement strand
AGAACATTTTATAGTTCCCTCGCTTTTATATAGTGTGTTTCCACAACTTTTTGTGCGAGAACAGTTCACACAAGGTATCTTCCTACGCCCCAAAGCACAGCAGCTCTTTTTAAACTATTTGAAAAGCCACCTTTTACAGAACTATAGTCAGATTCTTCACTTCCATCCTCTTTTGATATCCAACGTTCATTCAAAAACACTGATATGGTACATTTCGTTGCTTTCTCACCCCATTTTTCATACGACACCTGCCAGTTATCAATACCAAAGACTTCATCAAATCGGTCCTGAATGGCGCGTGCGTCAACAAATGGAGCTACAAACGCAAAAAAACGACCTTGGCTTTCAAATGTATTTATAATTTTCCATCCTAATTGTTCGACAGGAAATTCAGCTTGTAAACTTTCCATTATATTTGTCATAATAATCCTCCTGTATTACTTGTTATTTCGAATCTGGGTGTTTCCACTCTTTCTTTCGAAATTCATCAATCATTTCACATATAATTCCTCTGTTTTCATGAAGCAGCCAATCCTCATGGGAAGTAATATCTTTCCCTGATTGAATGGATAGACGCTTATTCAAATCCTCTATACTTTTACAACTGATATTCCTTGCTGCATAAATGAGACTTAAACTTACTTTTAAATCTCTTAAATAAGAAATGGTAATATCCTTAAATGTCGTAGCTTTCGTATTGAAGTTTTGATTGTGCGCTTGCAACATTGATACAGAACTGATCCATAAAGGATTAGCTAGTTCTTTAATTTCTTTAATAATGTCATGTAAATGAGCATCATTTTGTAATTTCCTTTGTGATTTTTCCATGACTAAATTCATGATGTTTCCCCCTAATTAATAAAATAATTGCCTAAAGTGCTGGCTATACAATAACTCCAAACTTGAAGACAACACAAAAAGGGCTTCTTCAAGTCGATTAAAAATGTGTATAGCAAAATAAGCTATATATACACTAATCGGCTCAAAGAAGCCCTTTCATAAATGAAACAAGACGCAACTTGCTTCTACAACTCAACCACAACACAAAAAAAGGTGTGGGAATAAACGGAATCAATTAAACAATAAATATATCTGTATATTAAACTATCTTTATTTTTAATGCAAGTAAAAAAGAGTGAAACAACCGTATCACTCTTTCATCCATAGTATATTATTTGCTCCAAAATTCATTATAATACCAAGCTCGATAAGAAATATGTTCTGATACATCCATTATTTTCATACGTCTTCTATGATTTTAGGGTGAACAGGTATACTATATATCTTCGCATCGTCTGGTTTCATCATATCTTCTACTTCAATTTTTACAACTTTTAGATGGTACGGCATACGACCATTACTAAAAATATCCCCTACACAAATTGTCCAAAGACTTGTTTCTATTTCAGTTACATTATTCATTTTATATTCTCCTCTATAAATTAATAAAAAAGACATTGAACAAATACGTCCAATGTCTTTTTCCCTCTTATATACTAGTTAACTCAAAGTATAATTTTTCTGGTTTTCCATACATGCTAATTTCATTTTGATATACGACAGCTAATGGCTGAGGCATCTCAATGCTTTCCATATAGGATAATGAAGCAGCTGCTTCTATTTTTTCTTTAATCTCATTAGGAATGGCTGAATAAGATAAGCTATTCATTTTACTTCCTAATTTAGTATCTGTAGCAGCTTCATAATAAATTTCGGTAATTATGACCTCATTATCATCTGGATCATACATATATCCTCGGTTAACTGTAATCATATTGTAGTGCTCCTCTCAGGTTTACATTTTCTAATTCCTTGTGCTTTTAGCATTGCAACAAGTACCTTACTTATATATAAATCCCATATTTTCTATAGTTGCATTCCATTCTATAACTACTGTACTATGTCTCTTTTATAAATTGTTCTTAAAAACGGAGAGTTCAGAAATTCTTAACAAAAGTAGGATATGATAAAGCCCTGGATTTGGTTATAATTTCTTACCGCTTTTAATATTTGAGATTCTTTAAATTTGCTTTTTTACAGTGTAATTGCATAGACCCAGGAGCCTTTTTCAAGCCTGAATGTATCAAGATCTTTATCTATACGATAGAAAACATTCAGTTCATACTCTGAAACTACTGCAAAATACATATAAACTGTCCCTTTACCTAAATATTCAATTCTCTCAATTGACAAAGAGAACATATCCCTCATAAGTTGTTTACAATGTAAAATCTCTTTTAATTCTTTTTCAACATTCATATATATACACCTACTTTATTAAATTTTTGGTAGTAAATTTGCTATAACACATGGTAAATCTACAATCTTTTGACGATGATAAATTTCTTCTACTGTGTCATAGATTGCTATATGCCCATAATCTACCTTTACTCGCTCACGCAAACCTAATCGATTAATATTAACGTACTCCACTTCTCCATAATCACTCTGCGCTTCCATTAAATAAAACCCTACTGCCTCATATGGACTATTGGCTGCAATAATTTTTATAGCAAGTTCTTCTCCATAACTAACCTTATAAAATTTCATTTGTACTTCCCCCTTGAAATAGAAAAAAGCACCTTAAAATTGTGCTTTAATCACTTTTATTATTCGTTTAGCCTAAATGGTCTAATACATGTATTTCCTAACTTAAAGACAACACAAAAAGGGCTTCTTTAAGTCGATTAAAAATGTGTATAGCAAAATAAGCTATATATACACTAATCGGCTCAAAGAAGCCCTTTCACAAATGAAACAAGACGCAACTTGCTTCTACAACTCAACCACAACACAAAAAAGGTGTGGGAATAAACGGAATCAATTAAACAATAAATATAGTTATATATTAATCTATTTTTATATCATATTCAATTGTTTTAAGGAAACAAAAATAAGAAGGGAATTTATATATAGTTGTTTTATGTACCATATAATAATGCCCCTGTTTCAACGTTTATAAATCCCCTCTTATTTCAGTTCTTGTTGTTACACCATGTACTGCATTTCAAAATAAAGTTTTTCTGGTTTTTGATTTTGGTCTAAATGACATAGTATTTCTGGAATGGTTTGTTCTTCTACTTCCATACTTTCCATATAAGACATACTTTCGTTTTCTTGAACTTTTTTAAAAATGGAAGTAGGTAGTTTGTCTGCAGAAAACACACCCATTTTGCTTCCTAACTTTTGTTCGGATGCAGCGTTGTAGAAAATTTCGTTCACAATGACCTCATTATCATCTGGATCATACATGTACCCTCGTTGTATACGTAGCAATTTGTTACTCCTTTCAAATATATTCCTTTACACGAATGTTTATATTTGTATATATTGTTTTTCTGTATAAAGGTGTCAAAGAATATTATTTCGTAAAATCCGTAATTTGTATAGAGGGAGATACAGGATAATTCGTTTTCTTAAATTTTTTTTAAATATTCCACGCTTTTTTATATAACAAACAAGCCACCCTTTAAAATGAATCAATAGCTTGTAAGGGCGGCTTAGTTTGTTGCGAATAGCTTTGTATTTAATTGTTTAATCTCTCCTTCTGCAAGGGGCTGGTAAAATGCATGTTGTAATCCTTGTATATGCAAGGTTTCTCCTATACATAACAATACTTTACCAGGGAGCAGGTCGAGTAATAGTTCATTATTAATTTGCTTTGCTTGGTTTTCAGTAGAAACATAGATAACTAACACTGTAGGATTGTTTCCTAAATCTTGCATAATAACATCTTTTCCTGATTCTACGAAATCTTTCCATCGAGCAATAATTCGTTTTAAACGATCCTTTTTATCTGTTAGTAGAGTGGAGTATACAACGAAATTAAATATGTGATTTACTCCGCCTTGCACTGCAAAACTTAAAGGAGGGGTAAAAACCCCTTTACTAATAGATGGATGCATAATATGACCTAAAAACGATGGAGCATAACGCAGGTGGCAGATTAATTCTATATCGTGCCAATAACGTAAGTGAACATATTTACCGTGATTATCAATTCGTTCTGGGGCAAAGAAGAACATATTTCCTTGCCAGTATTTTAAAAATTTGTAACCATTGTCGGATAACGTATATGTTTCTTCAAAGATCTCCATTTCAAAACTCTCCACTTGCCATTTTTCAATTAGACGGTAGTAAAGTAATCCTTGAAGTGCATCATTTATTTTCTTACGAGAATATTTATCCTTAAATAAATATAATAAATGATTAAATCGAACAGATGTATGAACACCAATGAAAGCAAGTAAGGTATACTGTTCTTCTGTTAAACGCTGCTTAAACTTAACCAATTCGTCAAAAGAATGGAATACATAGGTTTTATCCAGTTCATGTATCCGATATATTTGAAGTCCCTGTACATCCTCACTTGATAAATGAGGAATAGAAGGGACATAAGTGGGCAATTGTTTCTCTATTGTACGCATAGTCATCCATTAAAATTGGAAAATTGACGAATTAGTTTTTTTACTTTGTCCCTGCGGATAATTTAGGATACGCACTGTACCTTTTCTATTTTTCGCGTCGATATTAAGCAGCTCACATGTAACAATCGTTTGATTTTTCGCATCTTCTACAGTTGGATTAGCAAGATTACGGCTCTTAAGTCCTTTAAACTGAATTCCTGGTGCAACCTCTACGAAAATACCCGCAATAGCGTCTACCCCTACAATTTTACCTACAAATCGGTCACGGCGTTTCTTTAGTTCTAACAACTTTTCAATTGGATCTGTTTCTAGTTTCTTTTTATTTCCTCTAAATTCATAACGGCCATTCTTTTCCCCTACTTTATCGATGATAAGTTCTACAACATCACCAATGACAATATCCTCCGGACGGACGAATGTATAGGACCAGTGTGAGTACCGTACACCTATTGTTACACCGTGTACTTCAACTAAGACTGTTTGTGCAGATGGGATATGTCCTGAAACGGTTCCTGTGTATACCTTGTTGCCCTCTTGCGCTGTCACTTCTTCATATAATCTTTTTTGAAGTGCCAATTCTCCTGCAGTGATAGATACAACAGCAAAGTTGCCTTCCTCCGTTTTTTGGAAGTGTTCAATGATTAAAGGCTTGGTTCTACCAACTAGCCATTGAGGATTTTTAGGAACATTTATACCTGCCTCTGTAATGGGGCAATATGCTGTTGTATGAGTACCAATTTGCATTGTAAGTACTTGTATACGCTCAGACTTTCCGTTTTTAGTTGGGAATAGCTTTTCAGATACGACTGTAATCAAGCCTTTTCCTACAGTACGCTCACGTTTCATACGGGCTAATTCCTCTAGTTCATGATCACGTACTCGCTCAAATTGATTAAAGTTTGTTTCTAGCACTGTGTCACCTTGTAGGTTCTCTGCTTCAAAAGCCATTCCAAGTTCTTCTACAGTTTGAGTGTTTGTCTTATCTTCTGCCATTATATTTTCCTCCTAGAACGTAAAAAAGGACACACCTGTACCGTTGGGATGGTACGTAAGGTGTGTCCTTCACGTAAATTATGGTTTATTTATATAGTTGTTAATACAAATATAATGGTATTTCTACTCAAATGCAAGAATAATTTTAAAATCATAAGTTTGCTATAGGTTAAATCAAAATCTAGAATGCAGCCTTACTAGGGGGACCGCTAGTATTTCGGAAAAAACACGCTAAGAGTATGCATAATTTTATACAATTTTTCGAGTAATTCAGTAACAAACGAGAACCCTAAAACCGCGCCAAGATAGGAATGTATAAAAAATTGAATAGATCCATAGAACAAAAAAAAGCGGACTCCCTGTGAGAGTAAGGGCCCGCTTTTTTCCTCTCTACCAATAATGATGCGTTATGTTAACTGTACTTGTATACAATATACAAAACAAAAATACTTTTTTAGATGCAAACACATATAAGATATCTAAAGTTATAGATGAACAAAATGTACTATTGAAGAATATATAAAATATATATCAAATATATATCAAATATAGTACAAGCCTATTCATTACATCCTTAGTAAAAATAAAATTTTATGGCTTTTGGAGGAAAACATATGCCCAAAAAAGTTCTCTTGTTTACAGATTTGGGAATTGATGATGTGTTTGCTATTCTGTACACCTTTTTTCGTAAGGATATCCAACTTGTGGGGATTGTAGCGGATTATGGAAATGTATCGAGAGAGAATGCTATAAAAAATATTAACTATTTGAAGTATATTTCGGGAAGAAAAGAGATACCCGTATTTCTCGGTGCTTCTGTACCTTTAACAGGTATATTGGTTCAATATTTTCCTGAAGTACATGGAAAAGTAGGACTAGGACCTATCATTCCACCTGAAATCCCTTATCCAATTTATCCCATAAATGATATTTACAAAATTATAAACTCAAATTTAGACGATCTTACAATTATCAATTTGGGAAGACTTTCCTCATTGGCTACGTCATTTATTTTGAATTTAGAAGCAATGCGGAATGTGAAAGAATACATTTGCATGGGTGGAGCCTTTTTTTACCCCGGAAACGTGACTGCTGTGGCTGAAGCTAACTTTTACGCAGACCCTTATGCAGCAAACTTAATTCTGCAGCATGCGAAGAATTTGACAATTATTCCATTAAACGTCACCCAACACGCGATTGTTACACCTGAAATGGTTCAACAAATTGATGCATTTCACCGGAATACACAAGACCTTGCAGGACTCATCATCAAACCTATGTTAGACTACTACTATAATTTCTACTCTAAATCGAATCCTGGCATAGGAGGAAGCCCTATGCATGATTTTGTAACAATATGGTATTTGTTGAATCCAGATGCAGTTCGTCTGTCAAAAGTGCCCATCAAAGTAATTCCCGATCAAGGAGAAGGATTTGGTCAAAGTATCGCAGACTTTCGTTTTGTGACAAATCCAGGTTATAAAACACATAATATCGCTTTTCAGTTCAATTATGAAAGATTTAAGAGAGATATTATGGAAACATTTTTAAGGAAAAGACTATAGCATATCCTAAGTAAAGATAAAAATACATATTTAAAAAAGAATTATTTATAGTTGGATGTATTGTAGTTGCTATGAGTTTACTAAAATAGAACTTCCTATATCGAGAATTATGGTGCGACAAGAAGTCGCATTCCCACAGGGTAGCTTCTGCTACTAGATTAGATGCAAAGTCTATCTCCATCCGAAACTGCGGACTTGGTAACGGGCTCGTGGGTTGCATGAGGAAATGTGGAAACAGAGAGTCTGTACATGACTCGGAATACCGCTAGGAGAAGACAGGTACGGTGAACGAGAGTGAAGGCTCGTAAGCTTCGTAATCGTTAGCTTGGGATAATGTACAGCTCTACCCAGGTCTTGATAAGAGGAAAGGCATTCTCATAATACTGCCGCGTTGCATCCCGCAACTTATCCGGAGTAAAGAGTCCACCTAACCCTGTCGTATCTGTGGAATGTGAAACTTGGTAAGCCCTATGTCATCTGCGCAAGCAGTAGGATGACTGTAAAGTCAAACGATGTGGCAGAGGGTAAAGGATATAAGAGAAAGCAAAAGCCGCTAGCCGAAAGGAAACAGGAAAGCATAGAAATATGTATAACTGAGCGGATATTGTCGTCCTTACGGACAAACCCATGACAAGCCTGAAAGGGAGCCCACTTCTTATAGGTCTTCAACATGGAAATACATTTGTAAGTTATCTTCTGACGAATAGGAGCGTGCAGTTATGAACACCTCAGAACGAGCGTCGGCGCACGTCTCGTATACAAACTGGAAAGCAGTTCAGATGTATGTGACGAAGTTACGACAAAGAATTTACCGTGCCGAACAGTTACAGCAACAAAGAAAGGTAAGAAAACTTCAACGCTTACTCATGAGAAGCGAAGCAAACTTACTGTTATCAATTAGACGAGTAACACAGCAGAATAAAGGAAAGCGAACAGCAGGTGTTGATGAACATACAGCCTTGAGTCGCAGAGAAAGAAATCTTCTCTATGAGCAACTCAAAAAGTTAAATACGCTACAACACCGACCAAAACCAGCAAAACGTATATACATTGTGAAGAAAAACGGAAAATTGCGACCGTTGGGCATCCCAACTATAAAGGATAGGGTATATCAAAATATAGTGCGAAATGCCCTTGAACCACAGTGGGAAGCCAGATTTGAAGCTATTTCTTACGGGTTTCGTCCTAAGCGAAGTACCCATGATGCCATACGAAGCATTTTCAATAGAATCAACGGGGGCACAAAGAAGAAATGGATATTTGAAGGAGATTTTCAGGGCTGTTTTGATCATCTCAACCATGAGTGGATACTCAAACAAACTTCTTACTTCCCAGGAAGAAAACTATTGAAGCGATGGCTCAAGATGGGATACATGGAGCAAAGCTTTTTCGCGGAAACGCAAGGAGGAATTATCTCGCCACTTCTCGCTAACATTGCCCTTCATGGAATGGAAGAAACCTTGGGAATTACTTACAAGAAAAACTATAAAGCTAATGATAGTTATATTATGAATCCTGCTTGCAAATTTACCCTTATCCGTTACGCAGATGATTTTGTGGTCTTAACGGAGACAAAAGAACAAGCACTCTCTGTATATATGAGACTTCGTCCCTACTTAAAGGACAGGGGATTGGAATTAAGCCCTGAAAAGACGAAGGTTACACATATTGAGGAAGGATTTGAGTTCCTAGGATTCTTGATTCGGCAGTACCAAACTGAACAGGGGAATAAACTGTTCATCAAACCAAGTAAGGGCAGTAGACAGAAAGCGAAGAAGAAAATTGGAGATACTTTACGTGTCATGAGGGGTCAACCCATCGGAGAAATCATCCGAGTGCTTAATCCTATTATCAGAGGATACGGGCAATACTGGAAACATGTCGTTTCTAAGAAAATCTTTGGTACAATGGATAGCTATATCTATTGGAGAATCGGCAAACATCTTCGACAGCTCCATCCAAAGAAGTCGTGGAAATGGATATATGCAAGATATTACAGGCATCCACATCATGGTGGAAATGCTTGGACACCAACCTGCCCGAAAACAAATATCCAACTCTTACATATGTCATGGATTAAGATTGAGAGACACAACATGGTGAAATTCAAAAATAGTCCTGATGACCCAACATTGAAAGAATACTGGGAAAAAAGAGACCGTAAGGTATTTGATACGGAAAACACGATGGATAGAATGAAGCTGGCTAGAAAACAAGGTTACCGCTGCGCTATCTGCAAAACTCCACTACAAAACGGGGAAAAGGTAGTCGTAAAAGACATGCCTGTTCCGCAACACCTCATATTGTCTAATTTAAACTTAAAATTAGTTCACTTACCTTGCCTATACTAAAGGGACTGAAATCGGATAAAAAGAAGGCTTGAGCCGTATGATGGGAAACTGTCACGTACGGTTCTGAGGGGAGTTGGGGGCAGCGATGCCCCCCGCTTACCCGACTAAATAAGCTGCCTATATGGGCCATAGCCATCAAGTTTAAAAAATAAGTCCGATGCCTTTTGGCATCGGACTTATTTTTTAAAACTTGAGAGTAGAAGAGTGCGGTTTTGGACATACTCAAATAAGACTCTCTGAATTTCGTATTTTTTATACGGCTTTGTGAAGTCTTTTCGTACATTCTTGAGTGATACTAAGGATATCGAACGGTGTACGACACTTATACCTTCGTGCTTTTCGTCCGTTTTTGACAAGATCTTGAAAGAGCCTGGTTAGCACTGATACAGGATGTTGAAAGGTTGTGAAAAGCACGTCGTGTATACTAGAGAAGTAAATTTTGACGATATATGTACACTTATACTCACTCACCTCTTTTTGTTTTTTCTCCCATATAAGTCTTCTCATTCGATATGTAATGCTAGCTACCAAACACAAACCAATTAATTGCCCATATAAATGACATTGAAATCGTTCCAGTTTCACAGGTTTCACTTCATGAATTTTAAAAATAGACTTCCATGTTTTAAATATAATTTCAATTTGCCACCGTAAAGAATACAGTTCATATACTTCATTGTGCGGAAGGTGTTTACTAGATACGTTCGTAATAAGAAGGTTGATACGGCTTGCATATTTCGGCATCTTCTTTTTCGCTTTCTTGTGATGTTCCAAACGTTTCGTCCACTCAGTTTGTGTTAGACGATATATGACAAGGCGTGTTTTATGTTTTTGGTGAAGTCCTATATAGATTTCCGGTAATTCTAGTATTTGTCCTTCAGATAGATCTTTCGTCAATTTTTCTAAATCGAGAAGAGTCCATTTTCCACCTTTCTCTTTTTGATAGACTTGTGTATTCCAGCGAATACGTGACACATAAAATGCTTTTCGATCCGCAATTTTTTCTAAATCATAAATAGAAAAATAACCAAGATCACGAAGAGAAAGTTCCCCTGGCTCTAATGTTTGCGTACGTTCCTGTCCATAACGGCAATCGCTACTTGTTCCATCTCTTACAGCTGTTTCTAAAAATTCTCCAGAAATCAGTTCATACTCTAATTGAATTTTCACACCAGCTTCTGAACCACCTCCGCCTACCCCTTTGTAAGAAGATGCATATTGAGCTGGAAGCTGAAAGGCTGTTGAATCTAGTATACGGATACGTGTAAAACGGTTAGATAAAGGAGTCATTGGAGAAAACTTCTTTCGAAATACTTGTAAAAACAATTCCTTTAAGAATTGTACAGTCTGTGCATTAAATCGTTCGTTCAGACCTTGACTAGATAATTGGATTCCCGTAGCTCTAGTTAGTTTCGCACATAAACTAACTAGGGATTCTGTCCCAATTGCTTGGCTGAGAAACACGCATAATGAAACGAGGTCTTGTGCTCTACACTTTCGTTTTCGTCGAATCATTCCAGTTTTAACTGCTAGTAGTTGTAAGTGGTGAATCGAAAATTTACTTTTAAATTCTTCACCTAGTAAACGTAACTCTTCTTGTGTAACATCATTAATTTTAGACATAAAATGGGTCATCCTTCCATGCGGTATGCATGGAAGGATGACCCATTTAGTTAAATTTTATTCATTTTCTTAACTTGATGGCTATGGCCTATATGGGCAGCTTATTTTATTTTTGGCTTAGCGTGGTTTTTTCCGAAATGCTGGCTATACCAATACTAGATTTAATTTAAGATTTACAAACTATTAATCAAAGAAATTATTCAATTCCTTACTCATTACGTTCGATGTTTTGGGCTTTGGTTTCTCATTTTTATTAAGCAGCGACTGCGTAGTATTATTCTTATTTTTTTGATGAGATTTTAAGTGCTCTTGGCGTTCTTTATAACTCATAGGTTTATATTCTGGTTGCTTCTCATCATTTTTCGAATGCTCTTCTCTATTTTTTTCTAAGTTTTCTTGTACCGTAATACTAATAGATTCGTAAACTTTTGCTACATCTTCATCTAGCTTGTTTTCTTCGATATGATTAAGCGTTTCTTCAATTGGAACCGTGTTGATTTCTACATGTGTTTCTTCTAGCTCTGTTATTGTAACGGGAAGTGAAGTAGATTCTATACTTGTTTCTGCAGTTCCTATCATTGTAACGGGAAGTCCATCAGATGGGAATTCTTCAAACAATGGTTCGGTCTCAACAGGAATCACGGAATGAATAATGGAATCTTTATTCCAATCTTGCTCTAACATAGTAATAGATAATTCTTTGTTTAGTTCTGCTACCTCCATGTTTATTTCATAGCATTCTTCCATAGGAGGTAATGCTATATCTATGGTTTCTTTAATATCTTCTTTCACGGCCGGTTCTTTTATTTCAGAGCTTATACTTTCTACATGTGTTTCTTCTGCTATAACAGGCAGTTCACCATTTCGTTGTAAGGCATCTATTAATCTCGATGCACGTGTATAACTAATTTTAAACGTGTCTTGTAGTACAGATATAGAGATACTTCCCGATTCCTTCACAAAACTTAAAACATCTTCGTATAGAATATCCTTAAAGGAGCTAGTTTCCTCTTGTTCGATTTCTTCGCCTTCAATTGGAATTGCTACTTCCGGTGAAATAGTATTGTCAGGTGAATGAGTAGTAATAACACTTGTTTCTTCTGATGTACTACTATTATTTGAAATTAATACTTTACGAGGACCATCCCCTGTGTAAGAACTTACAACTAGATTTTGTTCTAACTTCTCAATATATTGCATAGATTTCATATAGCTAATCTTGAATTTTCTTTGCAGAAGAGATGGCGAGACTTGTTGTGATTCGATAATAAATTCCTTAATATCTTCATACAACTTATTTTCAACTTCATCATCAACATTCCCCTGCTGGTTCATTGCTGCAGGATCATTAGATAAGGTTTCATTTTGAGACTTTTGTCCCTTATAATCCTCCAATGATACAATGTGTTGATGCTCCTCGTTTGTTTCTATGGAGTTATTCTGTTCAATCTCACCTTCTTGTATAGGTGGTAATGGTTGTATTTTCTTCATGTTTTCTGCATCTACATGCTTCATAGGATTAGCTTTTTCTATAGATTCATTAATAAGGCGAAGACGCTCATTTTCCCAATATTCACCTGTTTTTGTATCTACTTGAATAATTGCTTGGGCAAATTCTTCTTTTGGTACAAAGTTACTTGTGATTTGTTGTACAGGTTGCACATGATTATCTTGTACGATACGAGCAGCACAGATGAATGCCCCTTGTGCCATGATATCTCCTGGTGACATAACAACTTCTTTCGTTTTTTGATAGGTTGATCCTAGTCGACTAACTGGATTCTCTTGCATAGGAGAAATGCCCTGTTCGGATTCTGCCTCTTTAAATTCCTCTTTCTCACCAAACATGTCAGAGAAAATTTTTGCATCATATGGTGTTACATCTCCAAATATCATTTTGTTACGGAATGAACCTAGTAAAGTAAACATGTATTGCTCTGTGAAGTCGAGAGCTAATTGCGATAGTGTTTGGCTAGCGATTGTTAAAATTACTTTATATTTACGAGATTGTGCAGGGAATTCTTTAAACGGCCGCACAACGTAATCCGGAAACTCATCGACAATAATATGATGGTAAGGTGAGACGTTTGGATCTCTACGGAATACTGCATTTTGCATACTTAACAATACAAATTTTCCTAATACGTTTGAAAGGTCTGCTAATTCTCCTTTTGCCGTATTGACTAACAAAATCCCACCCTGCTCTAAATGAACATCGAAATCAAAATCGGATTTTCCAAATAAAACACGTCGTATTAAAACGTTTGAAGCTAAATCTTTTAATATGTTGCGTAAACCTTTTACATATTCTTCTTCTCTGTCATAATGCATCGGTTGTCCGCGGTATTTTCCCGATTTATAAACGGCTGGTTCACCTTGAAAATCCAGCTTTTCACGAATGGTATTATCAAACCATTCGTCTATACCTTTTATAATTTTATATTCATTTTTTTGGTCACGTGAAGCTGCTCCACTTTGAACAAAATCATATAACTTTTCGACCTGTACCTTTAATAGCTTATGCATTCGGTGAACACGTTCTACATCGTCATACATCTCAATCAAATCGTCGAAGGTAACATCTTTTTGTGGGTTGTGAAGCTTTAATAAATAGATATGTTGTTTAAGGTGGTTACGCTGCGCTTGTTCAAAGAATGCATTGTTAGATTCAGACAAACCTTGAATAACCATTGCGAAAACTTCTGCTACTTTATCTACTGGTCCTCGCAGAATGTTTATATTTTTGGTATCAGGATTAGTTGGATCAATGTAGTAAACTGCACTTTCAGGTATTTTATGTGCTTGCACTAACTTAAAAACCTTTTGGCATAAATCATTACTCGGTTCGATAACAGTCACACCATTTAAAAATGTTCCTTTTACTTCTTCTGTATGATAATCCTTCTTTTTAAAGACATTTATGAACTTATTGATAAAACGCGCCATCCAATGTAAATCTTGATTAATCATGGGAATAATTAAACTAGATGTTTTACCAGAACCAATAGGACCAATAATAATACAATTTAACGTTCTATCTTTCCCCTTAATACGAACCATCTCTTTATGCTCAATATGCGGTCCAATTTCTACATCAGGATATATTTGTTCTTCTTGGCTATTAAACCATTTTTGTAATTTGTGATTTTTATATTCGTATTTTTGTACCCACTTTAATATCTCTTCTCGGTAGCGAACAATATGCCCACTATACCAAAGTGTAAACAAAATCATAAATACTGTTGGTAAAAATACAAAAATCATAGTGAGTGTGTGAAAATTACCTGTTAAGACATGACCTAAGGCTTCATACTCACCAAAATTAAGATGTTTTGATTTATCCGCTAGATAAGGAATAACCTTTGCATGGATCGGAGCAGTTGCAAACCATAAAAATTGAATATCAACCGCAAAGTGGGAAGCAACCAAGATTATTAGTTTCCCATTATTTATATGTAAAGCTGGAATACGGCTGTAAAACCTAAAGCTAAACTCTCCTAATAGTAAAGAAAAGAACATTAAAATAAGCGGTACATATGTAATTTCTATAGGATAAGACGGTGGTTCAAATGCATAGTAGAGTAACTTGATGTAGTTTACTAAACCGAATCCAAATGAAAGAATAAATCCGCTAATTAAGCCGATTGTAGTAAATAACGGTAATCGTTGTTTAAATGTCTCCATATAGGCTCACCTACTTCTTACAGATATAGTTGAGCTTTATGTTTAAACTGGAATCGATTATTGAATTCTGGTTGGAATAGTTCCTTTGATTTTTCGAGAAAGAATTTTGCTGCATCTTCAGTTTGTTTTAAATATAAATCAATACTCTCTCTTTCACAGAGTTGATTGTATTCTTCTTGAGAAAGTACCGCGATATTTACCTCAATCTTTTTATCCGTTGCCGTTTCAATTATGACATCGTACCAATAGAAATTTGGTTTCCCTGGAATTTGGATATCTTGTAGAGAAACACTAAACGTTGCCCCCTCTTCTGTAATATGATTAAGGACTAGTTCCGGGTTTTTAAATGCTTCTCTAGCAGAGAGCACTCCCCCAGTAGTAGTAGTTGCATATTGTAAATCCATTTTGATTTTCCACCTTTCTCCATATAAAAAAAGGCAAGCGACACCCACTGTAAAAACAGCGTGTGTCGCTTGCCTTAATTTCATATGTTCTGATTTGATTGTAGTTTTTTGTGTTTAGTTCAAACGTAATTCTATCACCTTAAATAATAAAAATCAATAAAATTGTATAAAAGTATATAAAAAATTAACGATTAATATAATTCAACAAGCTTGCGTCTTTTCGGATGTATGTTATTTGCAGTACGTGCCATGATCTGTTCATCCGCATCGATAGTAACACCTTCATTTTGGAGGGATAGCAGTAATACGTTGTCATACGTGTCCATTAAAAGTATATCTCTAGCCTTTTTGCGCTTTGGATAAATCACAACAAGCGGCACCCCTTCATCACCTTCTCTTCTTGAAAACACAACATCGTCTAATCTAGCAATCATTCGGTAATCATTTTCATTCCCAAAAATAAAGAAGAAATCTTGCATTACATCTTTATCTCTCTTATACGTTCGTCTAAGACCACCATCTATTTTCTCTTTAAATGTTTGAACTGTTTCAACAAATGCATAGCGCCAATCAGCATCTCCTACTGTACGTTTAGATAAAGGTAAGAGAATATCTTGTTCAAAGTTTTGATTATCATCTATTCCTAGAAGAATATCTGAAATAACATCTCCAGGTTCTTTCAAAGAGCAGATGTGCATATTTAGGTTTGGTAGATTCATTAAATGTTCATGATATTCTCGCATAGAAAATAAGAGATTCTTCATACGTACGTATGGAGGTTCTGCATCTTCTGCAAGGAACATCGACTTGTCATACATAACAAAAACAACAGTTATATTTTTAGTGTTTTTTTGTGCATATTCAATATACTTCCCCACCTTTTCAACTAAGGTAGCATTGGTTTCTTTGCACATATCCATTTCAATGTAAATATTTTTGTCTTTATATGAAATGTGTTCATCAGGAATTAGAAGTAACCCTGCATCTTCAATTTCTGTTTTCTTTTGTTTTTGATGATATGAGCGAATATCTAACTCGCATAATAATTTATTCGTATTGGTCTTTTTCGACACTTCCAAAAGTGTGCGTACTAATATTTCTCTTGAGCAGAGTGTATGTAGTGAGATTGAAGAAGAATATCTACGTTTTGAAGATCCTGCAGGAATCCTTCCTAATTCTTGAAGGTAATCAACCATTCTATCTTTTAAGGAGAATGTCGCACGTCTGGTTATACTATCATCTCTTTTATCAATTTTTTTAGTCAGGATAGCACCGTATTTTGAAAAACGATTAAGTTTCGTAAACACACTATCCTCAGAAAAATCTCTACCCTCAAATGCACTATAAAGCTGAGTAATTTGTCGTGTAGTAAGATACCTTTTGTAATATAAAAATGTAAATACAAATATATCGGCCTCTTTTAAACGAAAAGATTTCTGTGTACCTTTGCTTGTATATTTATACGTTTTACTTTTCATTATATGCAACTCCATAACTCGAATGTATTTTCAATAAATAACAACCATTTCTATATATCTTATTACAGCAAAATTTAGTTGTAAATTATTAAAAGTTTAAGCTGAATTTGCTTTAATCTAGATACTAAAACTTGTACGCTGAAGTTTGGATTACTTCTCTTCCTAAAAATTAGCTAGAAACATTGATTTATATAGTCTTTCAGTTCTTTTAAAATTGTTCGGACGGAAGACATGTTTTAACCGAACAATTTTTTAAAGGTTCAAGTATTGGAATAAAATCGTTAGGACGGCCTAACAATTTATTTAAACAATTACATTATATAAAGACATGTTACACATACAGAAAATATAATAGATTAATCACTTGTGCATTGTAGTTTCTTTTTGCTATTGAAATAGAAAAAGACCGACAAAATTATATTTGTCGGTCTATTGTTTAGAATGATAATTTCTTCTTTGCTGGTTGTGAATCGTCAGCAACTTCTACTTCAGGTTCAGCACCAAAATTTAATTTTTTCTTTTTAGGTTTTTCTTCTTGTACTGAATCATCAAATGCAAAAAGTTTATTTAAAACAGCATTGGATTTCTTTGAATTAGCTTGCTCACGTTCTTCTTTAATTCTCGTAATCTCATCAATAATATCACTAACACGTTTTGGTAATGGAAGTCCTGCAACAACTGAATAGAATTTTACTATATCCTCTTCTTTTTTTGTTGTATGTTTATTAACGTATGGAGCTATAGGACGTTCATCTACATATGGAGTTCTTTCTTTTAAGAAGTTTTCCATTTGATTAAGGAATGAGAAGTTGTATAATCGCCCTGCTCGCAGCGGTGATGTAACGATAGATAGCGCGCTTTTTTTAGCACTTTCTAGCTCTTCTCTTTCTGTATCGTATAAAACGCCTTTTTCTAGTGCGTTACCTAATTGAGTCAAGTAACCTAGCGGGTTTTCAGTGTCTAATTGATTTGATTTTAGTTCTAATTTTGCTAATGATAAAACGCCTGGTGTATTAATTACTTGAGCAAATTCACTCGCATCAAAATGTGTATCTGAAAACGGTGTAAATGATGAAGTAACTAGGTTAATCTCATGTAATGCATCAGCAATATATTTGTTACTATAGCTAGTATATTCGTTTGCTAAAGCACTTGGATTTTCCTCTTCAAATTTTCTATATAGTTTAGCGTTATCTATTAATACAATTGAGCCAAAAGCTTCTTGGTTCATAGCAATACTACGAATGCGTGAAGTTGCGTTTTCTAATACTTTTAAAGCCTCAGCATCACGTGGTAAAGTCAGTAACAATCCAAAATTGTAATCATGTTCATAGAGCATTTCAATAGCCTTTAATAGAGCACCAGTTCCTGTTCCTCCACCTAGACCACACGTAATCCAAATAAAATCACGATCTTCAAATTCCTGTTTTACCGCTTCGAAAATCTTTGTTTCATGCTTTACAAATGCTTCCTCTCCAACCTGTGGATTACGAGCTGCACCTTGTTCATATCCTTCTAACTGTATTTTACGGACGTTCCCTGTGTTTTTAATCTCAATTTTATTAAAATCTTGACTATTTGTATTAACAAGAATCGCACGATATGGGTATTTGTTATTTTTAATTTGTGTTTCTTTATTTGCGCACTCTGCTGCGATTGCACATCCACCCATACCTAGTCCTAAGAATCCAAATTTCAAACTAATATTTCCTTGGCTTTCGATTTCTGAAAAATTGCCTGCCATATGTATATCCTCCTCAAATATATATTTTAGTTGTTTTTCTCAACTCGTTTTTCCAGTTCCTTAATTAAAACATTTCCTAGATCTGTTACGTCATAAATTCGAACACGTCCTATTGCTTTGAAAGATATTAACCCTGCTCCTTCAAGTCTTGCAGTCATAATATCTAAAGCATATCGCGATGGAAGTATTTTTTTACCCTCATAATCTTTTTCATTCTCAATTTGATAGTCTTTATGATATTGGTTGATATAATCCCATAACTTTTCTTTGTTCATTGCGCCCTCGGCGTATAGCACACGTAAAGCCCAAATCCCATCATTTAAATTCTCACAAAGCACATCAATAATTTCACTACTACTCATTGATATATTAGACAATAATTTCACACCACCTTTAATAAATAATAAATTTTATCTATAGGTACAAAAAGACAAGATAATTATACGGAATTTAATACCGTTATAAAAGCCGTAAATACTTCGGTATATATTTCCGAAGTATTGTATGTACTAACTATAATACATCTACGGATGATAATCAAGAATCTTATTAAATCAATACTTTAAATACTTCCGTAATAATTACCGTAATTAATATTTTAATTGTTACGCATTTATTACGGTAATAAACACTGTAATGAATACGTAATGATTATAAAAGATGCATTTTAATAAGTGAAAATCCATGTAAAATTTTTAGTTCAGTTCACAGAATTTTAAGGTGATTTTGTACATAATCAAGTGTTAATCACGCTCACCCGACTAATCACCGCTCGATAACATAGGTATTATTGGTATGCAGCTAAATAAATGAGCAGTGAATGATTGAGTGATCAGGTATAAAAGTCCATGATATTTTATGTAATCTACAAAGGGGTTCTTTTAGTTTCTATAGAATTTTTATATAATGTATTATAGGACAGGCATCATATAGTTAGGTGGTGAGCAAATGATTGATGAACAGTTAAGCGATGGTTATTATCGCGTATCTGAAGTAGCAACCATGCTTGATATTCCTGAAAGTACTCTTCGTAGATGGTTGAATGATTTCGATGAGTACTTGAACATAAAAAAAGAACGCCAACTTAAATATGTTCATGAGGATAGTATTGATACAGTAAAAAAGATTAAACATTATTATTCTGAGTCAAAGAAAAAGCACGAAATTGTTGGGCTTTTAGATATGGATCCGACGGTTATTCGCAATGTTTATGCTGAAGATGTTGACGGTGATGGTGAACCAAAAGAAACATCACTAGTTAAAGCACAACAGGTCAATCCAGACTTTATAGAAGCTTTGACGGAAAAAATTACTGAGGAAGTTACAGCTAAAGTGACTGAAGAATTAACAAAACAAAATATGGAATTCTTCGCTGCGGTGGCTAAACAAAGTCAGGATAATTTCGATAGAATCAATAAGCGATTAGAGGAACGTGACGAAAAGTTAATGAGTACTATACGATTAATTCAAGAACAAAAAAGTGCTAATGCTCAGCGACAAGAGAATACTGAACAAAAAGGCGGCTTTTTCTCTAAGCTTTTTGGAAAAAAATAAAAAGGCTATCATTTGATAGCCTTTTTATTTTGCTTATTCTTAATATCATTTCAAAAGCTTAGTTCATTGATTATCAATATGATTCATTCACAGCTATTGTTTTAAACTTATAATAATCATAGAACTTAGGTTTATTTTGCTATACAAAGAGTTTTCTAATTCTATTTCTTCCAATCTGTGAACTACCCGCCACTTAACGTCCTAATGGACTGTTTGAAGTGGTGGCTTCTCGGTTAGTCGTTACTTTTGATAGCTAACGAATTTGTCCTAAGACAACCGAGCTAACCCCCTCGTTCCAAGGGTTATTTTATTGCTATCTATGCCAACGCTAATAGGCGTATTGCTTCATTTTTGATATTGATAGCTGCGTTATAATCTCTATCAAGATTTACACCACATATACAAGAATATACTCGCTCAGACAATGACATGTTTTTCACATTTCCACAACTGCTACATGTTTTTGTGGAAGGAAACCATTTGTCTATTTTCATAAGTTGTTTGCCTTGTTCGTGTAGTTTATAAGCTAAAAAAGAAGTGAACATACCCCAAGCATTATCAGCGACGCTTTTTCCAAAATGAAGTGCTTGCGACATGCCTTTCATATTTAGATCTTCAATAGCTACAACATCAAAATGAGTAGCTAACTCTTTAGACTTATGATGAAGGAAGTTCTTACGTTGGTTCGCTACTTTTTCATGTAACTTAGCTACACGGATACGTTGTTTATTCCAACGAATAGAACCTTTTGTTCTTCTTGATAATACTCGTTGTGCCTTTGCTAATCGGTCTAACATTTCACGATAGAACTTAGGATAATTGGCTCTCTCATCCTCAGAACTAACGTATAATCGATCCATCGCAAAGTCTAATCCAACAACTGTTTCTACTTCATTTTGTACAATCTCTTTTTCGTATTCAGTCAAGATAGACACATAGTATTTACCAGTAGGTGTCATAGAAATCGTACATGACTTGATTACATGGTCTTGTGGTATTTCTCTATGCTGCTTGATACGTACCATTTTCAGTTTTGGCAATTTAATATGACCGTTAAGCAACATAATATTTCCGTTCACTACATTCGTTGTATAAGACTTTCTGTCTTTTTTGCTTTTGAATGTTGGGAAGTCATTTTGACCACGAAAGAAATTCTTATAGGCAGTTTGCAAGTTTAGTTGAGCATTTGCCAGTGCTAATGAATCAACTTCTTTTAACCACTCAAATTCTGCTTTGTATTTCGCAGGAGTGGGAAGCTTTTGTTTCTTTAGTTGTTCCTTATCATCTTTGTGATTTTCATACGCTTCTTTCCGTTCGGCTAACATTCTGTTATACACGAAACGTACACAACCGAAGGTTTTACGCATAAGATGTGCTTGGTCTCCTGTTGGATACAAACGGAATTTATATGCTTTATTCTGCTTTGTCATATCATTTCACCTCACTTTTCACTTTGATTTTCAATATATTTTTTTACTACGTCTATTGATGAACCACCAGTAGTTAGTAAGCAAAAACCTCTTGACCAAAACATCTCTTTCAATAGTTTCATACTACTTAATTAGTAGTATGGAACTATTTTTATATTAATCATAAAAAAAACAGTTTATTCTTATTCAAAACTTACACCTTCACTCGATCACTCAACCATTCGCTAATCATTCATTCTAAAATAGTAATATGATTGACCGGTGATTAATTGACTGATTACAATTAGGTTTAATGCAATGAAATCAACCGTTCAATCACCACTCAACCTACATACGAAAATAACAGTATTTACACACGAGTGACCGGTGATTAGTTGGGTGATTTAAGGTGTGGATAATGAAAAATGTGCCATTAATGCGCTTTATCGATGATATTTTGTTAATTGAGCGACAATCAGGCGGTTGATCAGAGGCTGTTTAAGTTGTTCTTACTTATTGTGAATTGACTTTTGATTGAGCGGCGCTCAACGAGGTGTTTGAGTGGTGGTTATTTATACATAGTCATTTAGCAAAGGTCATACTTTTGAAAAAATCACCTTGCAACCATGGGAAAAACTATATATGATGTAGTTACTTTATATTTTTGTATTTTTTTAGATACAAATTTATTAATAATAAAATATTTATATAATAAAAAATAAAATATAAAAAAGCAAAAAAAGGTTCATCAGCCCAATGAAATAGCGCCAACTACTTCATTGTGGTACACCGCACAAAAATCCCAAAAGAAATTTTCAATCGACCGCGGTAAACAAAGCCAATAAACCTTTTTATTTTGCATGAAATTATAAGATAATTTTACTGTATCTTATGTATTTGTGCAACTTAAAAAGGGGATTTCTTGCGTAATTTTAGGCATTGTTTACCGTTGTTATACAAGTATTACTCTTTTAAGAGAGTAGTATTTTTGTATCCGTGGTATGACAGTGCCTTTTTCTGCTCTTTCGAAAGGAGTTAGCAACATTATGCATACGCAAATGGCTTTTTCCCAACAGAACTTTAAAGTTCATGGGGTTAAATTTTTTGATGGACTATTAAACATCGTAAAACTAGAAAATGAAAGAAAAGAGTTACCATCTTCAGCTTTAGCTACTTACATCTTGCTTCACTTTGAATGCAATGATATAGGAATGCTACCACGTGAATTTCAAATAATGGATCTTGCTAAGAAAAGTGGGATTCCCTACACAACAATTTATACAGGGTTTCAAGTTTGTTTGGAGCGTAGACTCGTAAAAGAAACACCTGTTGGAAATCGTACTGTATATGAAATTGTAGATTATGCGTTGTATAACCACACTACTGCAGAAACTGCAAAGATGACAGGCATATCGCTATCGTATTTCCGTATTCCATTTCACCTAATTCAAACAACGATAATGAGTAGTCTAGTAAAGGCTCGTGATAATAGAGGGATTATATTCCTTTTAGATTTAATCAATACTTTTTCAAGAAAAGTAGGTATGGAACATTATAAACATAAAATTGAGGAGTTTCAGATTACAAGAAAGATGTCTTCCTTAAAAAGGAGATTAAATCGTAATGCAAAGAAAGTAAGACACTACATAGAAATTATTAACCCCATCGTGCAATTTACTGCAATCGATTCTAAAGAGAAGAAATCTAATGAAACAAGAATTACTAGTGCAAGGAAACAGGTAAAACAAATCATCATTGAGAAGTTCAACGTTGTATTTTCTTCAAACTGCGTAATTGAGAATGATAAAAAAGAATTACATAGACCAGTAGCGAAGTGCAGAAAAGAAGCGGTGTCTCGTTTGAAACATATGGGACAGGCGTTACGTAAAAAAGATAAAGAAAATATAATGACTGCATTTAGACAAGAAATTGTTGATATCGCAATCTATTTACCGACGAAACAAAAACAAAGTGAATTATTAATTTACGCAATGACTTATGCATTAGATCAAGTGGAAAGTTGTTTGAAAGAGCAAGAAATATTCTCTATTCCAGCATTTATGCGTGTAAAGTTTAGAGAGTCCTGGATAGGTTTTAAGGAAAAAAACTTGTCTACAGGGAAAAAACACGATGCAATGATAAATTATCATAAGAAGAATGGTGTTTATCCGGAATTTATGTGATTTTAAAAAAATATATATGGAAACCCTTGTTAAAAAGTTACTTAAAAGCAAGGGTTATTTGGCATGTTCTTTAATTTGAAGACATGCTTTTTTATTTAGGAAAATATATCTATTAGCATTTTTACGGAAGCATATAATTGATTTACGTTATGTTTGGTTACGACTCGGTATGTTCATAATTCGATTCAATACTTGTGGTTATCTTAGTAATATGATTCTAACCTTGTGAATTCTTAGTAATATGGTATTTAACTTCTTAATTTGTGATTTCTATGATGTAGAGCTTGTATGTAATGGGGATATTACGATAGTGAATTTAGCTTAATATCCAGGAACGTATGTAATACAAGGCTTTAGAGGTGTTTGCTGAATCTCTTTATAATTAATGATTGAGTTTAGTTATATATATTTCTTGTTGTTTTTATATAAAATACTTGGATTATTTATATTTAATTACTTGTATTTTTTTAAATTAAATACATAGAAAAATAGAAAGAAGGAATAAATATAAGTTTACAAGGAGGTAATTAATCTATTGACTTTTAAAATTCATAGAGGTATTCTTATACGTGAACTACAATTAACTAAGAGAAATATACAAATTAATAGATTTAATTTCTAGCTAAACGGACACACCGAAGGCACATAACCTGCCATCGGTGTGTCTTTTTTTTGTATAAATAACAATAAAAAGGGAGAATTTGAAGCTATGAACGAAATTGTGAACATGAGTAAAGAACGATTTACAAAGTATTGTGAGGAGAATGCAGCATTTGAAGAGGATATTAGTCGCATTATTAATCACTACTTTTTATTACTAGGGAATAAGGCAAATATCTTACAGGAAAGAGAATTTAATAACGAAATTGAAGAAAAAACGTTTAAAAATAATGTGAAACGTTTTGAAACTCTATTCCCTGCAGCTGTTAAAAATGCATTTTTAAAAGGATATCAATTATGCCTTGAGTTTATAAATCATCCTGAAACGCAAATTCCTGAGAATCTATATACTGATCCGAATTTTATAAAAGATATTCCTTTTGCCTTAGCAAATGCATCTGAATATGAATTGTACGAAATCATTCGTACAGATGAAACACAGGAATTTAGTGTATTTGCTATACGAACATATGAAGGGATTCGTCCATTGTTAGAACAAGTATTTTGCGAAGTTGCATTCACTGGTGCTGAATATGCTTTTGAACATGAGCGAATGGAAAAAGGAATTGAATTAAAGAAAGGTAATAGTACCTCGTTAACCAAAGTTCCTGTAGATCGTCTTTTCGCGATTACGCCTTCTGTTAATGGAGTTGTTGTACATGCGGAAGAACATTGCGAGATTTGGAATTTAAATTGGAATAGCAAAGTAACAATTAATGATCCTTTTATTGAGCTTGCTGAGGTTACGTTTATTCATCAAACAAAAGATATGATTCAAAAAAATATTGAAGATGGTGTTTTATACTACAGCATTCTTTATCTTGGTACACCTTTACATGAGATACAAGATCGATTAGAAATACGAGTAAAGCTAAATTCTGATTTTGGAGCTCCACGTACAATGGAACAAGTTGAAATTGAGTATATTTTGAATGAGATTATTGGGAAGGTTCATCTTGAGGCACAAATTCCAATTGAAAACATGATTTTAATCCAACGTTAGATTTTGTAGGAGGTTAACTATGGTGAAAAAAATCGTTTTAGCTATTAGTGATACTGTATATACGGCATATTTACGTGAGGATTTTATTGGTGCGGGATTTGAAGTAGCTGATAGTGATGTGATGCATATCAAGTATCTAGATGAAATTCTAGATACAGAACAGCCCGATATTCTATGTATTAATGACAAACGATTAAATATTGATGCGGGACATGAAGAGAAACGTGAATTGATTATCTTACAGAAACTAAGAGATATTCGCTTTAATCGAGATATTCGTATTGTGGTATTTACAGAGCGTGAAAATGATGATGAGTTTTTGGCGAAACTGATTTATCTAGGTATCTATGACATTTTTAACTCTCGTAGAATTGATATTGATAATAAAGTTATCCCGCAGCTGCTACAGGAGTCGGATATTAAAAATGTAGCAGAAATTGTAGGCGCAAGTCAGGCACCACAACAAACAAAGTTACCCGAAGTTCCTGTTGATGAGGAAGAAGAGGAAGTATCAAGTGAATTAGAGGAAGGTGGCAACAATGAAGCTTCCTCTAACTCCAAGAAACTATTTAAAAACAATCAAAAGCGTAAGTCTGTTCCAGGTGAGTCACAAAAAGCACCTATTATAAAAAAACAATATAAATTGGCTTTTGAGCCGGTATATGAAAAACAAATAGGTATTGCTATTCCGAGAAGAACAATTGTTGTGGCCAGCATGAACAAAAGAAGTGGTGCAACTTTTGTTTCACATCTTTTAGCTGCTTACTTAAATGAACTACAGATTGATGTGAACTATATAGAGAATCTATATGATGATGGATATACGTATCCTTTATTAAAGGGATATACAGAAGCACCAGAAAACTATCGTAGTGAATTTATGTTACAGCGATATAAGGAGATGCTACAGAAGGAATCTGATATATTATCAATTCCAAAATGGAAGCAAGGAAGAATAAATTATATCGTAAAGAATCCTATAGTGGACCAAGAGCTGAAAAACGAAACAGAGCAGGACTTTGACCATTTTATTAAGGTATTATTGGCTAACCAAGAAGCGCCTATATCTATTATTGATGCGGGGTACGATTGGGATAAAGATTTATACCATGAAATATGTGAAATGGCAGATTTTATTTTCTTTGTAGCAGAACCAGATCTGCATCAATTGTTAAAGATAGCGCATCCTCTTACACAAAAGGAGAGAAAACTTGTTTCTTACTTAGTTTTAGAGAAAACGAGAATTATTGGGAATAAGTTTTCTACTGCACTTTTAAAGCATGAAGTAGTAGAAGAATGTTTTGGCGATAAGGTATTAACTGCTTTAGCACCATATGAGATAGAGGATGTATTTGAATCTCAATTAAAAAGTAGTACGTTACTATCTAGTCGGAACTATTATAAAGAGCTTGAAGGAATAATGAAGGAAATAGCAGAGTTATTACTGCCAAACCAATTGTTGAATCAAAAGAAAAGTTCCATTTTAAGTGGATTTCGATTTCGGAAGTCTGAAAATTAAGGAGGGGTGAAGAAAGATGCAAAAATTTATTATAGGGGCCGCCTCACATGCCCATCAACTTAAGAATTTTCACTACCCCCAAGTGACAAAAAACGTTATTCTTTCTAAAAAGCTAGCTAGA
>NZ_JAQFUY010000045.1:0-29161 GCF_027716745.1 Bacillus cereus group sp. Bc010 | reverse complement strand
CAGATAAAACAGTATTGAGTCCATCATACCAGATGGACTCTTTTTTTACTGTCTACCTAAAGGGGATAATACCAAAATTTGGTCTCCTTTTAGCAAGTGGCTTTGAACGAGCCGCTTCCGCTTTTAATTAAAATACTTGTTCTACTTCGATAACGCCTGGTACTTCTTCAAGTAATGCGCGTTCGATACCAGCTTTTAGTGTGATTGTAGAACTTGGGCAGCTTCCGCATGCACCCATAAGGCGTAATTTTACGATACCTTCTTCAATGTCTACTAATTCAACGTCTCCGCCATCGCGAAGTAAGAATGGACGTAATTTATCTAATACTTCTAGTACTTGTTCTTGCATATGTGGGTTTTCCATTTTTATCGACTCCTTTCATCAGTTTTATTATAATCAAGATAGAGGGGAAAATCTATTTTTTCTGTTCTTGTTTTATTGCCGAAATTTTTTATCATGTTTACAACGTGTTTTTTCAGTATAGGGGTATGGAATGAGTTTGTAAAATGATGTGCTTATGTAATAAGGTATCTGAATATACTGTTAGAACAAGAAGTGGGGGAGAAGAAATGGTTAATGTGCAAGTGTATGGGACGAAAGTAATTTGTGCGAGCTGCGTTGGAATGCCATCTTCAACAGAAACGTTTGAGTGGTTACAAGCGGCGATTGGTCGTAAATATGAAGGACAAGAAAATAAATTTAATTTCGAGTATATTGATTTTCAAGAAGAACAAGAAGATGAAGATAAAAAAGCATTCGCAGAGCGCGTAGTGGAGGAAGATTTATTTTATCCGGTCGTTCTTGTAAATGGAGAAATTGTTGGAGAAGGAAATCCTCGTTTGAAGGATGTTTACGAAGAAATCGAGAAATATTTATAAAGCAGGAAGCCTTTGCGAATTTGCAAAGGCTTTTTTTATTGGAGGGATAGATGTGAAGTATGCGTTACCGAAAGAAGTAGAGCAGTTGATGGAGCAGTACATAGGAGGACTGAAAGAAATTTTTTTAGATGAAAAAATAGTCGGGGTATATATTTACGGATCCATCGCACTCGGTGCATTTCATGCAGAAACGAGCGATGTTGATTTTGTCACGGTAATAAGTGATCCCGTGAATGAAGCTGAAAAACAGCAACTTGTAGAGCTTCATAAGAAACTTAGTGGTAGTACGTTAGGAAAAAGAATGGATGGTATGTATATTCCGCTTGCTGATTTAGGAAAATACAATGATGAAATGAATGAGTACGTGTATTGTGCAGATGGTAAGGCGAATATAGGACATTGGGATATTAATGCAGTCACATGGTGGACATTGAAAAATCAAGGTATTACAGTGATCGGGAAAGAAGCAGAAGACCTTTCGTTCCAAATAAGGTGGGATGATGTAGTAAATACGATGAAATACAACGTAGAACAGTACTGGAGCGGGAAGGCGAAGCAGCCATATTTATTCTTTATAGAAGAATGGGTAGAATCAGCGGTCGTTACGATGGGTCGTATTGTATATACACTAGATCATAAAACAATCGTTTCAAAAGATAGAGGACTACAATACTTGTTAGAACATTCATCGGAAGAATGGGGACCTTTATTAAAAGAAGTAGAGAGAATACGGCAGAATCCAAAAGAAAAGCGAATGCTCTCAAGGTGGAGAAGAGCGGATATGACGAAGAGATTTTTATTGCATTTAATTGAGACGTGTAGAGGGAAGTGGACGATACAGTAAATTGTATCGTCTCTTTTTGTGTTGGAATTGGTATATAATGGTTTTAAAAGTTTAATTATACTGGAGGGGATAGGATGGAAACGGAATTAGTTACATATAAAGAAAAGAATGTACAAATGAGTATGCTAGAAGTAATCGGTATAATCGGAATTATTTTTGGGGTAATGTATGGAATTGGTTATTTGAACTTTTTATATGAATTCTCATTATATCCGTGGTATGTAAATCATCTCATTTCACCCTTCACGTTTTGTATGATTATTGTAATGTATGCACCAGCAAGAAATTACTGTGTGCATTTAATAAAATCAATACAATTCAATAACTCAAAACATTATGTAACAATAATAATGACGATGATCGTATTGCTTATATATCTTGCGGTATTAAATTTAGTTTTACCACATGGGCTTCGTGTGGGTGAATCTAATATAGTAATAGAGCCTACTAAAAATGAAATCATTTTATATGTAGTTGTACTCACGATTTTTGCGCCGATTTGGGAAGAGCTTGTATTCCGAGGGATGTTTTTTATGACATTATCTCAGCGCTTCTCTACACTTAGTAGTGCCGTTATAAGTGCTTTCATATTTACTTTAGGGCATCCCTTTACAGTAGGGAGTATTTTATATATTTTTGGTATAGGGATATGTTTAGCCTACACCTATAAGAAAACAAACAATTTACTCGTTCCAATTGGAATTCATGTATTAAACAATTCATTTAATTTATTAGTAAATTTTCAACTGTAAAAAAGGCGCCTTTTTGAAAGGGCGTCTTTTCTATTTTGTAGTAGGTAGAAAAGGCTTTACAAGTATTATGTAGAGGAAAGATAATAGAAAAAATATGTGTGTGGAGGAAGATGATGAGTAAATATAAATTACATATAGATAGGGAACAATTATGGAAAGGCTGCATCTTAAATTCGATTGCAAATGCAATTTTTGTAGCACATGATCCTGATTTCTCACATGAAAGTTCATGGGATGGATGTAACTATAGTATGCAAGATAGCCAAGGCGGAAGAGGGACAATTACGTTTCATCCGGATTATACGATCGTATGTCTTCAAGATGTGAATAGTGAAAGAATTGATGAGTGGATTGATGCGGCAAATTATTTTGAAGGGGCACCTTCGGAAGTGTTAGAAATTGCGAAAGAGGAAGCGCTTCAATACGTATTGGAAGAAGTAGAAGGTGAAACAGTTCCTTTCATTACAGCAGCATTTTGGATTGATGAGAGCGGTGCATATTCAATCGATTCATTTGAAGAGATGGAAGAGCATGGCGGATTTTTATTGGAAATCCCATTACTTGATACGGAATCAGCGATGGAAAGATTGGAAGAAGAGTATGAGCTAACAGAGGAACAAATAGAGCTTTTACAACTTGTGTATGAGAGAAAAATCAAAAATCCAAACGAGGAAATGATGTTGTCTAAAGAAGAAGTGGCGATGATTGGGACGGATGATGACGAAGGATTGGAAGTATGTAAGGATTCATTTGAAGAGATGAATATTACTTGGGAGTTGTAGTGGAGGATAAAATGTTTCCGATAGGTGATCAGCCGAAGATTACGAAAGACTTAGCGGGTATAGCTGGCGATTTAGGAGAAGTAGCGATTGAGGGGAAAACAAAAAATATAGAACGACTAGCATCTTTGCAAGTTAAGAAATTATGGATTTTCGCAGTAAATCAAAAGCAGTTTGAGCATATTCTTACGTATGCTCGTCCCGATATATTATATGTTTACGAAATGCGGGTCGAGGATTTAAGTAGCCTTCAGAAATTATCAGATTTACAACAGTTGTATATGTGCTGGAATACCAAAGCGAAGACGTTATGGGATATCGCGTATAATAAGCAACTCAAATCTTTACTAATTGATGATTTTTCTAAGCTAGAAGATTTAAGTGCCTTAAGTAAGTGTCCACAACTCAATACCTTTTATATGGGCGGTGGGATAAATACAACGATGAAAGTACAAACTTTGCAGCCACTCGCTGCATTAAAACATTTGAAAAAGCTTACTCTTATGAATTTAAAGGTTAAAGATGATTCGTTAGAACCGTTAATACAATTGAAAAATTTAAAGGAGTTAAGCTTATCTAATCAATTTAAGGTGGAAGAGTATGCAAAATTATCTGTGGCATTGCCATATACGGAATGTGAATTTTTCAAACCATACGTATATATGAACGATGCAATAGAAGGAAAAAATATAATGGTGATTGGGAGAAGAAGACCACTTCTTAATTCGAAAACGGATACGGTAAAGATACAAAAGTATGAAGAGGAATTTAAAAAGTTACAAGAGGAATATAAAGCACTAGTAGAAGGTACAATGTAATTTCACATTGCACCTTCTACTAGTTTTTTCATATACATATCAACTTCACGAAAGAATACCTGCTCTTTTTCCTCGGTATTAAGATGTACAGCACAATGCAAATATTGCTGTAAGTAGTGATTAGCTTGCTCGTACTGCTTTAAATTGTAGAAAGAGAAACAAGTAAGAAGCAGAAACGCTTTTTCCTGTAATATTGGAACGACGGCTAGTACCGAAGTAACGGAATGTATATTTGTTTTTACTAAATTCTCATAAGATGCCCACACTTGAAACCAGTCGAAAATAGTAGAAAGATAATTTGGAATGTCGATAGTTTCATGTGAAACATTATGCAATAACTGGTTCTGTTTCATATGTATAGGCTCTATTCTCGTTCGCAGAATGCAATCGAATATTGAGATGTTTTCTTTAATTAGTAATTGGTCCGTGATAAGCTGCGGGAGACCGATAGGATGAACTCCTATATGTATATAGAAGTCATCTTCAAACTGGCTTTTTTGTATGTTAATGAGTTTATAAAATCCGTTTTCAGTTTTGCAAAATGTATGTCTTTTTTTCTTAAAACCAAGCGGTTTTAAAGCAGCATGTAAATTTGCCATGGAACTTTGTACCGCTTTAGAATAAGGCTTACTCTTCGTCATATTCATATGTAGTTAAGTTTTGTAAGAAACTTTCAAAGTTAGGTGCTAATTCAATAATTTGCTCAACTTCATTATCAATAAATATAACTGGAGGATTTTCAGCCACATTTCGATAATCTAATGCAATCCACGTATGCCTGTCCCCCGATAAAAGTACGAGATTCTCAGGCATTTCCCATTCTTGAATTAAATAATGACTCTCTAAAATACTAGATTCATTTTCATCAAAAGAAATGCCATATAAGCCAGACACATTAACGTGATCGTCTGCCCAAGAATTTGGCTCTGAAGTAGGGTGAGCATCAAGGCGCAGTGTTCCTCCATTTTGTTCTTTTAGAAGGTTTATGTATGATTCAGGAAGCTTTACGTTCAGTACTTCTTCTGCTTTTTTGATTAGTTCGTCGTTAATGGGTGTTAGTTTTAAATAATCATCTTCTGTCCAAATTGTAGTCTTCATATTGGATCACCTCAAATAATAGTTTTAAGAATCTTATGTCATATATTATAGTTAGTTTGAATAACGAGCAATAGAAAGAGGGATAAAATATGGATGTATTCGAATACTTTGATGATGTGAATCCTAAAGAAGATTGGTTGGAGTTTCTTATATATCTGCAAAAGGATTTTAAAATGGGAGCCTGAATGCATAGCGGGACGTATAGAAGATAGTATTGAGAAAGTGAAAGGTAATTTGAAATAATAAAAAGTTAGTAAGGTGTTTCAAAAAAATGAGACATCTTTTTTGTATATATAAAATCCTTAACCTAGTGTATTAAACATATTATTCATAAGTATTCTAATATATTTAAAAGTAAAATGGAATAAGAAACGGATAATTGTCGGAATATATTCGATTTCCATTCATTTTTATGAAATATATGTACTTTTTGTTAGATTCCTTCTTTTTATTTCTATAAAATACACGTATGTAGATATGAGAAAAGGATGATGTACGTGAAGGACACTGTTTTACAAAAAACGATTTCTCCACAAGAATTACATAAAGTTGTTCAAAAGAATACAGCTTATTATGACTTTAAGTGGGGCAAAGTAGAAAATCCAGCGCAAGGGAATACGTGGAATTGGGTAGCCTTTTTCTTCCCACCTTTTTGGTTAGCTTATCGTAAAATGTATAACTTTTTTATTATCCTTATGTTATTATCGGTTCCTAGTATACTTATACCTCCTTTTATAGACATTCCAGATGGAATTTTTTTATCAATTGGTCTAGTTTTTCAATTAGGAATGATGATATTTACTGGATGGCAAGGAAACCGTTTATATTATAAGCACGCTGTTCGTGTATTACATAAGGGAGAAGATATGCCAGATCATGAGAAGGCATATTATTTACAATCAAAGGGTGGAGCTAGTTTTGCTGGTATGATTGGTTTACACATAATAGTAGGGTTAGTATTTGGCGGAGCAACCTTTGGACTTTCCTTATTACCAACTGAGCCAAATATTAAAAATGTTGTTCGTTCAAGTGGTGAAGGTGTGACTTTAGAGATTATGACGGATAATCCGACTTGGAAGTTTGTGAAGAAAGAACAAGATTATGATGTAGTAGAATTTACTGGCTATGATTATACAGAGAAGAAAAATGTGAAAATTAAATTTGCTGTTTATTTTAGTGAAGACTATTTTGAATGGCAAGAAGTATATGAGAATAATAAGAAGTTAAGTGAAGATGAGCTAGAAGAGTATCAATTTTACATCGAAGAAAATGGTTGGGGGTTCTAGTGAGAACTCGTCCATTTTGAAAAGAAGAATCTTGTGAGGGTTCTTCTTTTTGTATATTAGAAAAGTAAATAATGTTAGGGGGAAAAGGTAGTATGATGGATGTTCATTTTTATGATTGGGCTAAAAAACGTCCTAAAAAACGTCCTAAAAAACGTCCTAAAAAACATTATAATCGATTACATGAAATGAGAATTTTTGAATTGCTTTTTTCAAAGAAGTTAAGTAGTTTCAATCTTGGATTAGGAACTGTAGAAAATATTGATATATATTGTCTAGCCAATTCTAATAAAGATACTTCTTATGAATTACGTGGGGATTTGTGGAAGATTTGTATATACCTACCTTATGATTATATGCAATTTTTAAATATGAAATCAGTTGAGGAGAAATATAAGCATTTTTGTGATTTGGTTCACCTCTATGTCGTACCAGCTATTGAAAAATATTCAAAACTATCAATAGAAATGATTAAAGCGCATGTGAATGAGGCGCTTCAAGAAATAGAGAAAGAGAATTATGAGATTGTATTTTTGGTGGATAAAACGCCGAAGAAGAGCCCAAGCCGAAAGAAAACGGCTATATTAAAAGGAATTCATCGTTCGGAAGGATTTCAGCTAATGTGTGAAGTGTATAACGATAAAGGGCTAAGAGTGGTAAATAAATTACTCGTAGAAGAAGTAGGGAATGAAGTAGTCTACTCTAGATTTTTAGGTAAACTAAAATGGGAAAACGAGCACTTAATAGTAGTGAAATCTAAGACAAGTAGTTGGATGGAAGAAGTACATGTCGAATAAACTAATTAACGAAATATGTGAATACAAAATACCATACGAATTAAAAATTTGTAAAATACAATAAAAAATGAGAATTCCAGGTAGGCTTGTCAATAACGTGAGACTATGGCACTATAAAGAAATGCTGTACAAATTTTATTTATCGAGATGTAAACATCAATTTTGATTTTTACGTATAAATAATGAACGGAGGAAATGAATTTATGGCTACTTTACCAAATTGTCCAAAATGTAATTCAGAATATACGTATGAGGATGGCGTTCTTTTCGTATGTCCAGAATGTGCTCATGAGTGGGGCCAAGAAGCAGAAACTGAAAATAATGATGGTGCAAAAGTTGTAAAAGATGCGAACGGAAACGTTCTTCAAGACGGCGATGCTGTTACTGTCATTAAAGATTTAAAAGTAAAAGGAACTTCTTCAGTTGTGAAGATCGGTACGAAAGTAAAGAGTATCCGTCTAGTTGATGGTGATCACGATATTGATTGCAAAATCGACGGTTTCGGAGCTATGAAGTTAAAATCACAATTCGTTAAGAAGGCGTAAGTAACAAGAGGAGGCGACTAGCCTCCTCTTGTTTATTGTCATTTTTTGTCGGTAAGTCGATATTCCTTGTCGAATCGTCGATATATTTCAAAAATCGTTGATATATTTTGAGTTATGATAGATATATTCGAAAAATCGTCGATATAATTTCACTCACCGAGAAAGGTGCATCATTTACCGAGCAAAAAGCCAGATTACCGTCCGCCATAGTCAATCTCCTTCAACTGACACCGCTTATTAAAGAAAGTTTTATATCCAAGCTGCAAGAAGATAATAACAGCAAAAGCGGTACTTCCTGAAATACCGAGTATAATGGCAATTTGATATTGAATGGCTGTAAATGGTGATACACCAGATAAGATTTGACCGGTCATCATGCCCGGTAAGCTTATAATTCCCATTCCGACCATAGAATTGATTGTTGGTAAAATAGCAGAGTCAAAAGCGTCGCGTATGAGCGGAGCAGCGGCTTCTTTCGGTGTGGCACCGAGCATAAGTGCCCCCTCGAGTTGACCTCTTTGCGATTTCATATTGTTTAAGAACGTATTTGCACCGAGAGAAACACCTGTCATCGCGTTCCCAACTAACATTCCGGTAATCGGAACGATATATTGCGGTGCATACCACGGATCGTGTCCGATAATAACAAAGATAAATAGTAGAAGTGGCCCAATTGATCCGGCGACCATGGAAAGAGCGGCTACTCGTTTTAATTCTTTAGACATTGGGATATTAACTCGTTTATAAATATTAAAAATTGCAAAGGTAGTAATAGAAGTAATGAGAGCAATTGTATAAAATGGATTACTGTTTTCAAATACGTATGTAAGGACATAGGCAACGAGTACGAGCTGAATCGTCATACGGAACGTTGCGAGTGCGATTTGTTTTTCGCGAGGTATCCCTTTTAATTTCACGAGCCCGATTAAAATAAGAATAAAAATATATGCAGCGGCAAGTTGCCAAATTTGGAGTTCAATCACGCCCTTCAACTGAGAGCACTTCCTTTCTAGTTGCACCGTTTGCTTTACTAATCTCAATAATATCGTCTGCAATTTCTTCTGGAAGTTGTTGCGAGTGTGTGATAACGATAACTGTTTTGTTCTTTTCTCTTGCTAGCGTAGTGAATTGTTTCATAACGCGTCGTTCTGTATCGCTATCTAGCGCCGAAGTTGGTTCATCTAATAAATAAACAGGTGGATCCATAAGTACGATACGTGCAAAAGCAAGTCGTTGTTTTTCCCCGCCTGATAATGAATTAGCGTTGTCTTCTAAATTTTTTTCTAAGCTAACAGTCGTTAATGCACTTCGCAAGGCGGCATCATTTGGAAATGTTTTTTCAGAAAGACGAAGTCCCATTAATAGATTGTCTTTAATGGTTCCATCGAAAATAGGTGGCGTTTGCCCAAGCATGACTACGTCACGTCGTAATTGAATAGGGGGATAGTCAGAAATCAATTTTCCGTTATATTCAATTGTTCCAGATGTTGGAGATTGTAGATCATTTAACATACGGAGCAATGTGCTTTTTCCGCTCCCACTCTCACCGATTATACATGTGATTTTTTCTTTTTGAATCTGTAAATAAGGAATGTGCAGTATATCTTTATATGTAACGTCTTTTAATATAAACATAGATGGCTCCTTTCTGATTCTAGTTCTATCGTATCAAAAAAGAGAAGGTAACGGTTATAAAGAGCAACGTTTTTTCTTCGTCTTGATTTCTATTAATAAGTTAAGTAAACGATCTAATTCTTGGCTGAAAGAAATTACTTTATGATGAGTGAATCCATATTGTTCAACGAGATGAATCAACTCTTTCTTCTTCGCTTCTATTCGATCGTTTAGTTTCGTTATGTTCATAAGTGAAATGGAATGCCTCCTGTAAAAGTATTTACAACACAAAAAATAAGACCGAATGAATTCGGCCTTAAAGGAAATAAAACAACTTATAAATAGCATACACTGTTTATTGGTAGTTTTTAATATGAAAATGAAAAATAAATCATGATTCATATTGAGAAAGATGTGTCTGATAATTATATTTTAACGAATAAGAGAGGCTGCCTACTTAGGAGACAGCCTGTAAAGTATTAACCGTTATGATATTTGTACATCCAGAGGATACCGGATTTTAGTAACCTTGGTACACGTCCCATTAATGGTTGGTTTGCTAGCAAACCAAAGCCATGCTTCTTACCAAGAGAGCCGAGAACACCTTTTAATTTAATGACAGGTAGTTCGTCAGGAAGTGGTTCATTATTCCAACGTTTTAATAATATTTGGACAATTTGTTCTCCTTGCCCTTCAGCAAGTTGTGCAGATGGTGCGTGTGGAAGTGCTGCACAATCTCCTACAACATATACATGCTCGTTATTTGGAATATTGTGATATTTTGTTAAAACAACCCGTCCGCTACCATCTTGTTCAACTGGAAGGTTTCGAACAACTTCATTTGCTTGAATACCAGCTGTCCAGACGATTGCATCACATTCAAGTGGTTCATCGTGGTTGTACACAATATTTGGCTCTACTTTTGTAATGTTAGAGTTTCGTATGATAGTAACTTTATGTTTTACGAACCATTCTTCTACATATCTACTTAATTTCTCTGGATATGGGAATAGAATTCTATCTTTTCGATCAAATAAGTAGATTTTTAAATCAGAACGACTCTCGCGAAGTTCACTTGCAACTTCAACGCCACTTAATCCAGCGCCAACGACAGCTACTGTTGCATTTGGTTCTAGACTATTTAATTGTTCATATGTCTTACGTGTTTGTTCAATCGATTGTAGGCTATGTGTATATTCCTTCGCCCCAGGAACGTTATGGTATTTATCCTCACAGCCAAGTCCAATAATTAAATCATCATATTGGATCGCTTCGCCGCCATCGAGATGAACAGCTTTTTCTTCGAGATCAATATTTGTTACTGTGCCGTATTGAATATTGAGGCGTGGGTGTTCAGGAAACGGTATACGAATATGCGTTTCTGAAATAGTACCCGCAACTAATGCATAATATTCAGTTTTGAAGCAATGATATGGTACTTTGTCGATTAATGTCACTTGTACATCATCTGGAAGTTGGTTGCTTGGAAGTAGCCGCTGCAGAATTCTCATTCCACCGTAGCCGCCACCTAATATTACGAGGTGTTTCATGATGGATTACCCCTTTTCTGTTGAAATATCCCCTAATCATAAAATTTTATATTAATAAAATATTTTGACTTTACTCAATCAAATTATATCGAATTTGTGAACAAATAACAATGCATGAATGAATACTCTGTTGTACAATAAGAAGAAAAGTAGAGTAAACTGTTTTTCTTATTTAGTTACCATTTCATCGCAAGTAGCATGTTATATAGAAGGAATCATCTATTTTGAAGTGAAATAATGAAGTAACTAAATAGTTTAGAAGGTGTAATGAAAACAACAAGAAACAGCTTAGTTTTTTTCTTATAGATGAAGTCAGAAAGTAATTTGTTTTGTAGTACAGGGGGGAGAATTTTGATTAAACCATTAATTGAATTTTGTGTAGGTAACCTTGCAAGTGGTTCACAAGCAGCTTTAGAGAAATTAGAAAAAGATCCGAATTTAGATGTAATGGAGTATGGTTGTTTAGGATATTGTGGCATTTGTTTTGAAGGACCGTTTGCACTTGTAAATGGTGAAGTAGTACAAGGTGCTACAGTAGAAGAACTTGTTAATAATGTATATGAGTATTTGGATGAAAATCCAATGTTTTAAGGTGTTGCAATCGGCAGCACCTTTTTCTTTTTCTATGAGATAAAATCTTCTTTCGCAGGGAGATAATATTGTATATAAATAAAAAAAGGCCCTTTTAGAAGGGCTTTTTCTTACACAATTTGCGCAAGATTGGCTCATCGCCAAATGTTGTCAAATATGAGAAACGGGGGACATTCATATTGTGTTCTAAAAGCGTGCATTTTATACTTGAAATAACAAATTATTTTTGGAGTGAATACAAATGAGCCAATTTTCTTTTACAAAAATGCATGGTCTTGGCAATAGTTATATATATGTAAATATGTTTGAAGAACAAATTCCTGAAGAAGATTTAGCTCTTGTGGCGGAAAAGGTTTCAAATATTAATACTGGTATTGGAGCAGATGGAATGATTTTAATTTGTCCATCTGACGTAGCGCCGGTGAAAATGCGCATGTTTAATAATGATGGATCAGAAGGAAAGAGCTGTGGTAACGGTTTACGCTGCGTAGCGAAATATGCGTATGAGCATAAACTAGTAGAAGATACAGTTTTCACAATTGAAACGTTAGCTGGCATTGTAACGGCGGAAGTAACGGTAGAAGAAGGGAAAGTTACATTAGCGAAAATCGATATGGGAGCACCTCGTTTAACACGTGCAGAAATACCGATGCTTGGTGAAGGTGAAACACCATTTATTCGTGAAAACTTCTTATACAATAATCATCGTTATGCATTTACAGCTGTTTCAATGGGAAATCCGCATGCAGTTATTTTTGTTGATGATGTAGACCAAGCACCTCTTACAACGCTTGGTCCAGTCCTTGAGACACATGAAATGTTCCCGGAACGAGTAAATGTTGAATTCATCGAAATCTTAAATGAGGAAGAGATGAACTTCCGAGTTTGGGAACGTGGATCTGGTGTAACACAAGCTTGCGGAACAGGGGCGTGTGCTGCAGTTGTAGCCTCTATTTTAAATGGAAAAATGGAACGTGGTAAGGAAATTACAGTTCATTTAGCTGGCGGCGATTTAATGATTGCATGGACAGAAGAAGGCAACGTGTTAATGAAAGGACCAGCGGAAGTAATTTGCCGCGGAGTGTATGAGTACAAGATAGAAGCGTAAAGATGTATAATAGAATGAGAACAGAAAGGATGGTGTATTTCATGATTGAAGTTACAGAACAAGCAGCTTTTCAAATTAAAGATATGTTAAAAGATGCTGAGGATGGAGAGAAGTACGTGCGCCTTGCTGTACATGGCGGCGGATGTAGTGGTCTTTCTTACGGCTTAGGATTTGAAGTAGAACCAAACGAAGACGACACAGTTCTTGAGTTTTTCGGTGTCGAATTTGTTATCGATAAAGAAAGTGCTCCCATTGTTAAAGGAGTAAAAATTGATTATAAACAATCTATGCTTGGCGGCGGATTCACAATCGACAATCCAAACGCAATCGCATCATGCGGATGTGGATCATCTTTCCGTACAGCGACGAATGCTGGTAAGCCAGAAGAGTGCTAAGTTTTTAGGTGAAATAGAAAAAGACCTTTTTAGCGATGGAATGCAATCGTTAAGGAGGTCTTTTCTTTTGGCGTAAAAGTCCAAAATGAAACTTATGTAAAAAACTTTTGCTCAAAAGTTAGAAAACAATATATAGTCACTTCATCATTTAGAAATTTCTTTTCACATATTGAAAACGAAACTGCTAAAGTAGCTTTAGGTTGTTCAATTCATTCATTGCTAGTTATTTGAGCTTCTTTTAAAGTTCTCTTTTTTCGAGTTATAATTGAGGGGCAGAAAGAGAGGATATATGCTGGAAAATATTTTTGAATTTATATTGAAGTACATTATAGGTCCTATTTTTAGATTTATAAGATACATTGTGATAGATATTATAATAGAATGCATAATAGAAGGTGTAATAAACGGTATAAGGAAATTACGTGATAAAGCCCATGATAAGTGGCGAAACTGGCGTGAAAGACGTTATTGGCGGTAATCGGTACATAAAAAATTGGTAGTAAAGAGATAGTGGAGAAAAAGCCTTAAGGGAGATGAATGATAAAATTCATCTCCCTTAAGGCTTTTTCTTTTGACATTATGTATACGAACGTATACACTTGTGATTAATAAAATAAACGTATACATTTGTATACAAAGGGGGATTTGAAATGAGAAAAGATAAGTTCATGAAAGAAGGACACCACCGTGGTGAGCGTCATAAAGGGAGAGATGGATCGCATCATCGCGGGCCGAAAACATTTCGACGCGGGAGAGCAATTGCTTTTTTAGAAATGATGAATTTGAAACGAACGACAATTAAACAACAGTTAAGTGAGCCAGAATTCCAGTCTATTCAGCAAATTTTAATTGGGGAATTAAAGGCAATTGATATGGTTATTAATGAATTTACACAACTATTTGAAATACATGAGAGTGAAACAGAAGAAGCGCCTATGTTAGATGAGCAGGCAGATTTAGAGAAAGGGACTGCATCTGATGAAACAAATTAATCGTTATATTGATTCCGTATTTTGTGGTCAAGATACACTTTTGGATGAAGTGATTGCTTCCATAAAAGAAAACGAAATGCCGCCCATATCGGTATCGCCTTCTTCTGGTAAACTTTTGACGATGTTAGTTTCTATTTCTGGAGCGAAAGATATTTTAGAAATAGGTGCATTAGGTGGGTATAGCGGAATTTGTCTTGCGAAAGGTTTTGGAGAAGAGGGGACGTTAACTTCACTGGAACTAGAAGAAAAATATGCAAAGGTAGCGCACCGCAATCTACATAAAGCGGGATTTGGAAAACAAGTGTCGTATATGACTGGTGCTACCTTACAAAGTCTTGAAATATTAGCTGCAGGTAATAAACAATTTGATTTCTTCTTTATCGATGCTGATAAGGAGAATTATGAAAATTACTTGACGTACTGCATTAAGCTTGCTAAGCCAGGGGCTTTAATTGTTACAGATAATGTTCTAGCTGGTGGTAGTGTAGCTGATGAAGGTGCGAAACAAAAACGTTATACAGAAGTTATGAAGAAGTTTAATGAAGTAGTAGCAGCTCATCCGAATTTAGAATCTGTACTTATTCCAATTGGTGACGGGATGACGGTTTCTAAAGTGAAGAAATAATTAATATCTTACAAAAGTGTAATGTTCATGTCATGTTTTTGAATTTCTTCTTTAAGCTCTGGGCTTTAAGATAACAATATAAGAAAAACACATGAGGTGAAGGAAATGAAAAGATATATTGCACTTTTTAGTATTTTAGTTGTATTCGCGAGTCTTTTAGTTGGCTGTGATTTAAATCGTATGGGTAAAGATGAGTACTACGTTCAAATTACAGTAGATGGAAAAGAGTATAATGGTAAATCTGATAATGGTGAACCATATAAAGATTACCAATATAAATTAACTGGATTTGATAAAGAAGGTAAAGAAAAAGAATTAGAATTTATGGCACAAAAAAACCTTCGTAAAGAAGCATTCTTACGCGTATACCACTCAGATAAAAAAGGTGTAACAGCTTGGGAAGAAGTGAAGAAAGACGAGCTTCCAGCGAAAGTGAAAGAAAAATTAAATGTGAAATAAGACAGAAAAAAGGAATTGACGAACAGGGTCAATTCCTTTTTATCCCGCTTTAATGGGCAGTAAGACCCCCACCTCAAAATTCAGCAAAAGCAAAGAAGTTAGGTGGGATCAACTGCCCATAAAAGTCCGATTGGTTCAACTAATAATCATTGGGGGATGAAGAAAACCCCCACTGATTAAAGTTTCACTTTATATTCTCAAAATCCTCTTCTGAAATGACTTTCAATCCATGTCTTTTGAATAAAGCAGTTGTTACCCCGTAACCAGTTTGTTTATTTCCGTTAAATTCTCCCGTATAAATTGTAGAACTACCACAAGAGGGACTGCGTTCTTTTAAAATAATATATTCTGGGCGCAAATCTTTCATTTGTTCTAATGCTTTATAAGCACCATTTACGAAAGCTTCCGTGACATCTTCCCCATCTTTTGTCATCACTTTTGCTTTTCCATCCAAAACGTCATCGCCATTCCCGCCAATAATTTCAGCTGAGGGACGAGGCGTTGGCAATCCTCCTAATACTTCAGGGCAAATGAGTAGTGTCTCTTCTTGTTGCAGCAAATCCTCTATTTTTGAAACGAGATTGTCATTTCCATCATACCGACAAGCAATACCACCTAAACGAGCGCTAATTACGATCATATTTTCATCTCCACTAAAAAAATATTAAATAGCACGCCAAATTCCCTTCCTGCCTCTTACTTATAAATGAGGTGATAAAAATGGGAAGCTTATATAACTTAATGAAACCATATAGTGAATTTCGAAGTAAAGAAGAGTTTAATACATATCAAAAACAAGTTTTGAAACATTATCAATTTCAATTAAATAAAACGGATGCTATCATTATTTATTTTTTAGGAAAGTATGCAGTGAATGAGAAACAGAAAACAGTGGGAGTTGCTTGTCCGTTAATGGAGACAATTGCTACAAATGTTGGAAAAAGTATTCGTACAGTACGTCGCTCCATTGCAAAGTTAGAGGAATTAGGAATTATAAAGCGTGTTGCAACAAAAGAAAGACATAGGCGAGGCGGATATAGTGCGAACTTATATGTTTTTCTTACATCTGCAATTGACCGCATGGATGACCGTATGAAAATGTCCGCATGTGAAAGTGAGAATGATGCAGCTGGCTGTAGTAAAAATGAGCAAAAAAATGAGGGGGAAACAATTCTTTTTAAAAACTTTCCACAAATAAAAGAGAATAGAAAAGGAACGTACGAGCTTGATGAGACGTATTGCCGTCATGATATACCGAAGCCTTTTATATATGCACTTCTACCGATGACGAGTAATCCGAAGAAGATCAATATATTTTGGAGTAAGGTGGAACTTGCATATAAAAAGAGTGGGTTACTAGAGCAAGGTGTTTTACTGGAGCAAATATTAGCTGATGAAGAAGTGTATGGAAATTTCATTTGGCGCGTGAAAAGTGTTGTGAGAGCGTATAAATACGGAGAAATCCGTAAAAATGTGAAGGCTCTTTTATATAGTACAGTGCGGGATTTATTTTTAGAAGTTGGATTAGAATGGGGAGCAGCACTGAGAAGAAGTAAGGGGATACCGTTATTTGATCCGTTTAAAAAGGAGCCATGCGTATAACGCATGACTCCAAGTAGTTAATCAAACTTTCTTACAACTGGAACACGAATCGCTACAAATAGTACGAAGACGATAACGGCGATTGCACCACTTTTCATAACGGTTACGATTGGAATTCCAATTGCAAGCGCGATGGATGTGAATGCATAAGAAAGCGGGATAAAGCCCATTGATGATAGCATAAGCAAACTCATTACGCGTCCCATCATTTCTTCTTTTACTGTCGATTGAATCATCGCCATAAGTGGAACGATAGCCATTGCGATTGTAATACCATAAAACATGCCAGCTAATAATGCTTGCCATAGTACAGTGCTAAAGTTGATGGATAAGAAGAATACACCAGACAGTAGCATCATGATAATGCAAAATAGACCGCGTCTACGATTAATATTTTTTAAACCGACAATGACAGCACCTATCGCCATACCGCCACCTACAGATGCTTCTAAGTAACTAAACTGAAGCGAGTCACCATGCAGAACATTTTTAACGAAAAGCGGGAAACCGACTTGCATCGGACCGATTAAAAATAAGTTTAGAAAGGCGCTACAAATAAGGAAAGTTGAAAGGAATGGCGAGTCCTTTACATATAAAATTCCTTCTTTAATAGAAGTGAACATGCCTTTGTCTGTATTTTGCTGCTCTGGCATCGTAAATTGTATTTTTTGAACGAGTATGGCTGCGATAATGAGTAATAAAATTGTAATTGAGAAAATCGTTTCATAGTTCGTAAATTTGATAAGAATGCCGCCAAGTACAGGGCCTAAGATGACCGATGCTTGGTTTGTCATTTGTGTAAGTGAGTTTGCTTGTGTTAAACGGCTTTTTTCTACAAGTTCAGGCAAGATAGATCCATCAGCTGACCAGAAAAAAGCATCAGCAAGCCCGAAGAATAGAGCGAATAAAGCAAATGTATATAGTGTTACATCACCTACGATAAACCATGTAAGGATGGTTGCGACAAGAATAGCACGAACAATATTAGAATAAAACATAATGTTTTTTTTCGGGAATTTATCAGCTACAGCGCCGCCGATAATCATAAAAATAAGCCTTGGAACACTAAGAGCTACGAAAACAACACCGAGTGATGCCTCAAGGTTTAATGTTTTTGCTATGTACCACGTTTGTGAAAAAGTAAAAAAGGCTAAAGCGAAACTTGAAAAAAGAGTAGCTGCCCAAAGAAAAAGGAAATTCGTATTTTTTAATAACGGTTTTCCGCTTCCTTCTAAAGCAGATTTATTTTGTTGTAGTTCCTCCATATTGCTTCCTTTCTATGCGACAAATTTAAACTAAAAAACTTGTTAACAATCACTTTATCCCGCGTTAACGGGCAGTAAAACTCCCACCTCAAAATTTGGCTCGAGCAAAGAAGTTAGGTGGGAGACTAACTGCCCGTAAACGTCCGATTGGTTCAACTAATACTCAGTGGTGGGGGATGAATCCCCCCTACCACTGAGTATAGTTTCACTTTATACAGTTTCTAATATTTCTATACTGCACTTTCTCATTGTAGACAATTATGCTGGATTTGCACAGTGGCTATTTAACGACAAAAGAGAAGATACCAAATGGTATCTTCTCTTTTGTCGTTTAGGCTAATGCAATATAAATATCCAATTGTGCGTTGTTTGGATCTGTTGCTTTTTCATCGTATAGCTCGAAGTCTATTGTGAAAGCACGTTTGTTTTCTTTTGACCATTTCCAAATATATTCCCAAGCTTCGCAAACGACTTCAGCAACTGGTCCTTTTCTCGTTGTAAATACCGCATACGTAGCGGCAGGTATTGTTAAAGTTGTCATATTTTCAGGAACGTCTTCTAATGAAGAAACGGGCATACCAATTGTGAATTGATATGTACCAGTTTCATCTGATTCGTAGTTTGAGTAAAAAGCGAATGTTTCTTTCGTTTGTTGATTTGGGATGTGATGCATGATTTGTTCTTGGAAGTAGCGATTCCAAAGACCAGGAATTTTTCCTTCAGTAGATGTCTCTTTTTCGTTGGTCGTCGTAATCGAAATGCCTATTGCTTGGAAAGCTTCTTTTTTTACTATAATTGGTTCGTTTATCATAAAAAATTCCTCCAAAACGAGAACGTTTGTTCCTATGTTAAAAATATAACATATTTTTACATGTAACGGTTACTGTTTTTCGAAAATTTTAATGATAAATAACAAACTGAAATAAGTAAAAAATGGTAAATTTCCTATTGCTTGTATAAATAGATTAGGGAGTATGTTAAGATTTTTATGTATCCTTAAACTGTTATATAAACCTATATCATAGGGGATTTTTACTATAAGTAAAAAGTGGTAGAGGTTTATATGAGTATCCGATATATATACTATTTTTGATAAATTAAAATAGTAATATTCTATGAGATTTATATTGTGAAATAAAGATTTCAACGATAGATTTTCATAGGACGGATTGTTGCGAGTGGATATATATTGTTATGTTTTCGTCTATAAGTAGACGGATAGCAAATATATAGAAAGGAGAAAGGTAAAAAATATGAAGAAATCGTTGAAGTGTTTTAATGTCGTAACAATAATCGCACTTCTCCTATCCATCACCTTGCCTTCACCTAGTGCTTTTGCAGAGATACATAAGAAGAGCTGGGATGAGTTACAAGGAAATGATGTGAGAATTAAGGCAGAGCAAGTAAATGCTGAAATATATAGGGGAGAAGTAGCTGAGAGGGAGCACGTATTTCAATATACGATTGAAAATACGGGAGATACACCAATTCAAGAATTGGTACTTAAACAAAATCATGAAAATGAAATTACGTTCCTCTCGCAATCTATGAAAGTAAACGGAGAGAAGTTACCTGAAAATAAAGTAGCGGATTTCTATGTAGAGGAAAAAGATAAGGGAGGAAAGCTTCTTTCTTCTAATCTTAAAATTCGAGATTTAAAATCACACGAAAAAATGACTGTGTTAATAAAAGCTAGTCGCACGCAGCATTTTAATAAAGAATACAAACAAAAGATTAGTGTACAAAAAGATCAAGTACAAATAGGGAGCATGTCCTTTGATGTGGAAGGGATTCCTTCTGAAGACAAGGTAGAAGCTACTGCTGATGATGAGGCTGACAGTAGTAAGAAATCAGTAGTCCCATCTGTTAATAATACAACTAAAAAAGTTGATGAAAAGCTAAAAGTATCTGTAGAAGATACAAATAAACCTACATCCAACACAGAATTGGTAAAGCAACCAGTAACTGAAGCTGAGAAACAGCCAGAAAAAGAGGTAGCAAAGCAGAGTGATGCAGAAGAAGTACAAGCTGCGTCAGAGAATGCTTCAAAGGTTCAAATTCAGGTAGGAGATAAGCAAGGGTTTGGAGATCCACTGTATTCTGTAATTACTGCTGGTAATTTAGTACAGACTGGTAATGTGACACTTGGGTTAACAGATAATCATTATACTAGGCAAAGTGTGGGCGGAAAAATAAATAAACAAGCTGTAGATGTTGATAATGATGATACTACATTTAATTCATCAACAGGTGCTTTTCCTAACATCCCTGCTGGAAGTAAAGTGAAAAAGGCGTATTTATTTTGGACAGCAGCTATGGGGACTCCAGGTGATGCAAGGCCAGATTATAGAGTTAGCGATGAAGATGTAAGACAGCCCGTTAAAATGAAAATGGGAAATAAGCAATACGCTGAAATAAGTGCCGATAGTATACGAAAAGCAGACTATTTACCGTATATTGCAAATCACTACAGCAGTGGTGCAGGATATGTTGCATATGCTGATGTGACGAATGTAATTGCAAAACAAGGCATTTCTCAAACGGTGACAGTTGCGAATGTACCACAAATTAAATATGAAAAGGGTAGTGGCTACTACTGGGGCAACTGGAATCTTATATTAGTCTATGAAAACTATAAAGAAACCGTAAAAGATATGAAAGTTTGGGAAGGTTTAGTTTCTCAAAAAAGTACAGCTTGGGCAGATATTAATGTTAATAAAATAAACACACCGAAAGAAGGGGCTTTTAAGGCGAAATTTAGTTATTTCTCGTCACAAGGAGATCCTGCTGATAATGATGGATATGCCTATGATTATGGAGAATATGACTTTGGATTAGGATATCAAAAGTTAAAAAATATTAACGGTAAAGATAATGATGTTAATGACTCGTCTATGACAGAAGTACAAGTGGATGGTACTAACGAGTTTGTTACAAAAAAATATCCGGGATATAACCCAGATTGGACAAATTCATTTAGTACTGATATTCATACGTATCATCTTGAAGGTCCAAAACAAGTGAAAAATGATCTAAAAGAAGGAAAGCTGCGTTTTAGAGCATACGGTGGTGGCGGTGATATTTACGTACTAAACAATACCACATTCGTCACAGAGCATAATGCACCAAACTTACAAGTTGATAAAAAGGCGTTAGATAGCGCCGGAAAAGAAATTAAGGAAGTTAAAGCTGGCGAAGAGATTACGTACCAAATTGAAGTGAAAAATGATACGAAGAACAATCAAGCGCCGGTATCTAATGTAAAAGGTTTTGATAAATTAGATGATCACTTAGAGTACGTCCCGGGGTCCATTCAATATGTTACTGGTAGTAATAAAGGGCAAAAAACTGATGATGCGAATGATGATGAAGCAGAGTTTGTAAATAATCAAATTGATTTTCGTATTGGTGAAGGGGCAGATGCTAAAGACGGTGGTGTTTTACAGCCTGGTGAAAGTGCCGTTCTTACATTTAAGGTGAAAGTGAAAGAATCTATAAAATCAGATACAACAGTAAAAAACGTCGTTGCTGTAAAGGGACAAGATAGTGCCGAGATAAAGTATGAGAGTGAAGACGATGCAAATGTTACGGTTACGATTCCAAAAGAGGTTCCTGGAGAAATAGAAGCGAGAAAAATAGCTTATAATAAATCACCGAAGTTAGGTGATGAGGTAGAGTATCGTATTACATTTAAAAATAAAGTTAAAGATGGACGTCTAGATGTATTGACGATTGAAGACGAATTACCGAGTAGTCTTGAGTTTGTGAAAGACAGTTTGAAAGCTGAAGGTGTACAGCCAGAGCCAGTAGAACTGAAATTTGAAAACGGAAAAATTATTGCAAAGTATCCAGCAATTACGGATATGGAAGAAAGAAGTATTGTTTTTAAAACAAAAGTAAAAGAAACTGCAAAAATTGGTGAAGAAATTGTTAATAAAGCAATTGTTAGTGATAAAACAAATCCACCAAAGAATATAGAAGAAAAGATTACACCGCAGCATAAGGCCGGCAAGATTGATGCAAAGAAAAAAGCAACAAATAAGAAGCCGAAGCTAGGAGAAGAATTTGATTATCAAATTAGCTTCAAAAATACGGTGGAAAATGGAAAACTAGAGGCCGTTACAATAGAAGATGAAATTCCAGCTAACTTGGAATTTGTTCCAGGCAGTGAGAGAGCTGAAGGTGCTGGACCAAGTCCAGTAGAGTTAAAAGTAGAAAATGGTAAAATAATCATAAAATACCCAGAGATTACGGATACAAAAGAGCGAAGCATCATTTTTAAAGTGAAAGTAAAAGAAGAAGCAAAAGCAGGAGAAACAATTGTTAATAAAGCAGTTGTGAGTGATCCGAATGGTCAGTCTGAGCATCCAGAAGAAAAGGTTACGCCAGATTATAAAGACGGTAAAGTAGATGTAGATAAAAGTGTAACGAATCAAACACCAAAACTAGGAGAAGAAGTGGAGTACCGCATTACATTTCATAATACGGTAGAAAACGGAAAACTAGAAAATGTACTGGTAGAAGATACATTACCTAAAGATGTTGAATACGTAAAAGATAGTTTGAAAGCTGAAGGCATCAAACCAGAGCCAGTAGAACTAAAAATGGAAGATGGTAAAGTAATTGCAAAGTATCCAGAAATTATGGATACAGAAAAAAGAAGTATTGTTTTTAAAGTGAAAGTAAAAGATTCGGCAAAAGTAGGGGGGGCAATTGTAAATAAAGCAATTGCAAAAGATCCGAAAAATGAGCCTGTTGAATCAAAAGTTGTTATTACACCGCAAAGTAAAAAAGGGGAAATTGCCGCTACAAAGGTAGTTAATAATAAGAAACCAAAGCTAGAAGAAGAAATTGAGTACCGCATTAGTTTTCATAATATGGTAGAGAACGGAAAACTAGAAGAGGTGCGAGTGGAAGATACAATTCCAAAAGGTCTTGAATATGTAGAAAATAGCATCAAGGCTGAAGGGGAAGCACCTGAACCAGTAGAATTAGCTGTTGAAAATGGAGTAGTTAAAGCTAAGTATATCGATATTACGGATACGAAAGAAAGAAGTATCGTCTTTAAAGTAAAGGTGAAAGAAGAGGCAGAAGTAGGTAAAGAAATTGTGAATAAAGCAATTGTTGATGATACGAAACATCAACCAATTGAGCCGGAAGAAAGAATTACTCCGCAATATAAAGATGGGATAATTAATGCGGCTAAGGTAGTAGATAATCCATCACCAAAACTAGGAGAAGAAGTGGAATACCGAATTAGCTTTAAGAATACGGTAGAAAACGGAAGGCTAGAAAAGGTAAAAATAGAGGATACAATTCCTAACGGTTTAGAGTATGTAAAAGATAGTGAAAAGGCAGAAGGCGATAAACCGACTCCAGTAAAGTTACATGTGAAAGATGGAAAAGTTATCGCTGAATACGAAAATATTACGGATACGAAAGAAAGAAGTATCGTCTTTAAAGTAAAGGTGAAAGAAGAAGCGGAAGTAGGTAAGGAGATCGTCAATAAGGCAATTGTTGATGATACGAAAGATTTGAAAGAGCCAGAAGCAAAAATTACGCCATTACATAAAGATGGAAAAATTAAAGCGAAGAAAAGCGTAAATAATGAAACGCCGAAGTTAGGAGAAGAAGTAGAATACCGAATTAGCTTTAAAAATACGGTAAAGAACGGAAAACTAGCAGAGGTTAAAATAGAAGATACGTTACCAGAAGGTTTAGAGTATGTAGAAAATAGTTTGAAAGCAGAAGGTGCTGGACCAAATCCAGTAGAGTTGAAAGTGGAAAATGGTAAGGTAATGGCAAAGTATCCAGCAATTACGGATACAGAAGAAAGAAGTATTACTTTTAAAGTAAAGGTAAAAGAAGAAGTAAAAGTCGGTGAGAAAATCGTCAATAAAGCAACTATTGATGATTCGCAAAACAAGCCAGTTAATCCGACAGCGGAAATTATTCCTCAGTATAAAGATGGAAAACTTGAAGCGAAAAAGACAGTAAATAATGTATCACCGAAGTTAGAAGAAGAAGTAGAATACCGAATTAGCTTTAAGAATACGGTAGAGAACGGAAAGCTAGCAGAGGTAAAAATAAAAGATGATTTACCAAATGGATTAGAGTATGTGAAAGGTAGTTTACAAGCGGAAGGTTCTAAGCCGGATCCGGTGGAATTGAAATTTGAAAACGGTAAGGTAATGGCGAAGTATCCAGAGATTACGGATACAAAAGAGAGAAGTATTACCTTTAAAGTGAAAGTAAAAGGTAACGTGAGCGATACAATTGTTAATGAAGCAATTGTGAGTGATACGAAACATCCACCAGAGACACCGAAAGCAGAAATTATTCCGCAGCATAAAGATGGAAAACTTGAAGCGAAAAAAGTAGTAAATAATCTATTACCTAAGTTAGGAGAAGAAGTAGAATATCGAATTAGCTTTAAAAATACGGTGGAAAACGGAAAACTAGCAGAGGTAAAAATAGAAGATACGTTACCAGAAGGTTTAGAGTATGTAGAAAACAGTTTGAAAGCAGAAGGTGCCGGAACAGATTCAGTAGAACTGAAATTTGAAAACGGTAAGATAATGGCGAAATATCCAGCAATTACGGATAGAGAAGAAAGAAGTATCATCTTTAAAGTGAAAGTAAAAGCTGAAGTGAAAATCGGTGAAAAAATCGTCAATAAAGCAATTATTGATGATACGAAAAATGAGCCAGAAACATCGACGGCAGAAATTACTCCGCAGCATAAAGATGGAAAAGTTGAAGCAAAAAAAGTAGTAAATAATCCATCACCGAAGTTAGGAGAAGAAGTAGAATACCGAATTAGCTTTAAAAACACGGTAGAAAACGGAAAACTAGCAGAGGTGAAAATAGAAGATAATTTACCGAATGGATTAGAGTATGTGAAAGACAGTGTGAAAGCAGAAGGAGCTAAGCCAGAGCCGGTAGAGTTGCAAGTGAAAGATGGAAAAGTAATTGCCAAATATCCAGAGATTACGGATAGAGAAGAAAGAAGTATCATCTTTAAAGCGAAAGTAAAAGAAGACTTCAAAGTTGGGGAAGGTATTGTTAATAAAGTAGTTGTTGATGATACGAAGAATCCAACGACCTCAGAGGTAACGATTACCCCAGAATATAAAGACGGTAAGCTGAAAGCTGAGAAATTTGTAAATAATAAGAAGCCGAAATTAGGAGAAGAAGTAGAATACCGAATTCGTTTTAAAAATACGGTAGAAAACGGAAAACTAGTAGAGGTTAAAGTAGAAGATGAAATTCCAGCTGGATTAGAGTATGTGGAGAACAGTTTGAAAGCAGAAGGTTCTAAACCGGATCCAGTAGAACTGAAAGTGGAAAACGGCAAGGTAATGGCAAAGTATCTAGAAATTACGGATACGAAAGAAAGAAGCATTGTCTTTAAAGCGAAAGTAAAAGAAGAGGCAGAAATAGGTAAGGAAATTGTCAATAAGGCAATCGTAGTAGATACAAAAAATGAGCCAGAAGAACCTTATGTGGAAATTACTCCGCAATATAAAGACGGTAAAGTTGTTGCTCAGAAGGTGGCGAATAATCATAAACCAAAACTAGGAGAAGAAGTAGAATACCGAATTCGTTTTAAAAACACAGTAGAAAACGGAAAACTAGTAGAGGTAAATATAAAGGATACGTTACCAAATGGTTTAGAGTATGTAGAAGGAAGCATCACGGCAGAAGGTTCTAAACCGAAACCAGAAGAGCTACAGGTGAAAAATAATAAGGTAATGGCAAAATATCCAGCAATTACAGATACAGAGGAAAGAAGTATTGTCTTTAAAGCGAAGGTAAAAGAAAGCGTAAAAGTGGGGGAAGAAATCGTAAATGAGGCGATTGTGGATGATACAAAGAATGTACCAGAAGAGCCTTATGTACCGATTACACCGCAATACAAAGATGGGAAAATTGAGGCAAGAAAAGAAGTAAGTAATCACGAACCGAAGCTAGGAGAGGAAATCGAATATCGAATTATTTTTAATAATACGGTGAAGGATGGAAAGCTAGCAGAGGTGAAGATAGAAGATGAAATTCCAGCTGGTTTAGAGTTTGTACAAGGCAGTGAAAAGGCGGAAGGTGACGAGCCGAAACCAGTAGAGTTGAAAGTAGAAAATGGCAAGGTAGTCGCAACATATTCAGAGATTATTGATACGAAAGAAAGAAGTATTGCTTTTAAAGTAAAGGTGAAAGATTCAGTTGCAATAGGTAAGGGGGTTACAAATAAAGCGATTATTCATGTGGATGATCCAAATCACCCTATAATTGAACCGACAGCTAAAATTACACCTCAATATAAAGAGGGTAAAGTTAAAGCTGATAAAAAGGTAAGTAAAAAAGATCCAAAGCTGGGGGAAGAAATTGAATACCGCATTTCATTTCATAATACGGTGAAAGATGGAAAACTGGCAGAGGTGAAGATAGAAGATGAAATTCCGTCTGGTTTAGAATACGTGAAGGATAGTCTAAAAGCAGAAGGAGATAAACCAGCTCCAGTAGAGTTGAAAGAAGAAGCGGGTAAGGTTACCGCGAAGTATGAAAATATTACTGACACGAAAGAAAGAAGTATTATCTTTAAAGTGAAGGTGAAAGATTCAGTTGAAGTGGACAAAGCAATTGTAAATAAAGCAATTGTTGATGATACAAAAAATCCACCAGAGCGACCAGAAGTAGATATTACACCGCAGCATAAAGACGGTAAAGTTAAAGCCGATAAAAAGGTAAGTAAAAAGGATCCAAAGCTAGGAGAAGAAGTAGAGTATCAAATTCGTTTTAAAAATACGGTAGAAAACGGAAAAATAGCAGAAGTGAAAATTGAGGATCAATTACCAACTGGTTTAGAGTATGTGAAGGATAGTTTAAAATCAGAAGGTAATGAACCAAATCCAGTAGAGTTAAAAGAAGAAGCTGGGAAAATTACAGCGAAGTATGAGAATATCACTGATACAGCTGAGCGTAGTATTATCTTTAAAGTGAAAGTAACGGAAGTAGCGAAAGTCGGTAAGAAAATCGTGAATACGGCAATTGTGGATGATGATAATCCGAAGAACCCTCCGCAAAAACCAGAAGCAATTATTACGCCGGAGTATAAGGATGGAAAACTAAAAGCTGATAAAACAGTAAATAATCCAGCTCCAAAATTAGGAGAAGAAGTAGAGTATCGAATTACTTTCCGTAACGTAGTAGAGCATGGAAAAGTAGCGAAGGTGAAGATTAAGGATGAATTACCAAATGGCTTAGAGTTTGTGGAAGGTAGTGAAAGAGCCGAGGGAGAGAATCCGAAACCGTTGCATGTGAAAGTGAAAAACGGAATCGTTCTTGCAGAATATCCAGAAATTACGGATATGAAAGAAAGAAGTATCGTCTTTAAAGTGAAAGTGAAAGAAAAAGCTAAAGTAGGCGAAGAGATTGTAAACAAGGCGATTGTGGAAGATACAATAAATCCACCAGAGCAACCGAATATCTCTATTCAGCCTCAATATAAAGATGGTGCATTACAAGCAGAAAAAACAGTAAGTAATCATGAACCGAAGTTAGGAGAAGAAGTAGAATATCGAATTAGCTTTGAAAATACGGTAGAAAACGGAAAACTAACTGAGGTGAAGGTAGAAGATGAAATTCCAGCCGGTTTAGAATACGTACAAGATAGTATAAAGTCTGATGGGCCGGAACCAAATCCAGTGGAACTTAAAGTAGAGAATGGAAAAGTAACAGCAAAGTATCCGGAAATTACAGATACGAAAAAAAGAAGCATCATCTTTAAAGTGCGAGTACAAGAAACGGTACAAGTAGGAAAAGAAATTATAAACAAGGCGATTGTAGATGATAACAATCCGAAGACTCCGCCAGTTGAGCCACTTATACCAATTACGCCGCAATATAAAGATGGGAAACTAGAAGCAAGGAAAGAAGTAAGTAATCATGAACCGAAACTAGGAGAAGAAATCGAATATCGAATTATTTTTAACGGCACAGTGGATGGCGGGAAGTTAGTTGATGTGAAAATTGAAGATGAGATTCCAGCCGGTTTAGAATATGTGCAAGATAGTTTGGAAGCTGTAGGTGACAAGCCTGCACCAACAGAGCTTAAAGTAGAGAATGGAAAAGTAATAGTGAAGTATTCAGATATTATGGATACGAAAGAAAGAAGTATCATCTTTAAAGTGAAGGTGAAAGAAACAGTAAAAGTTGGAGGGGAAATAACAAATAAAGCGATTATTCATGTGGATGATCCGAACCATCCAGTTACGGAACCGACAGCGACAATAAAGCCAGAATATAAAGATGGTAAGTTAAAAGCAACGAAGACGGTAAGTAACAAAGAACCGAAGCTAGGAGAAGAAGTAGAATATCGAATTACCTTTAAAAATAAGGTAGAAAACGGAAAAATAGCCGTGGTTAAGGTAGAAGATGAAATTCCAGCCGGTTTAGAATACGTGCAAGACAGCCTTAGATTTGAAGGTGCCGAGCCAAATCCAGTAGAGTTAAAAATGGAGTTTGGAAAAGTGACTGCTACGTATATAGACATTATGGATAGAAAAGAACGTAGTGTTATTTTTAAGGCGAAGGTAAAAGAAACGTTTAAAATTGGTGAGGATATCGTGAATACGGCGATTGTGGGAGATACAATAAACCAACCAGAAGAACCGATTGTTTCAATAACACCGCAGTATAAAGATGGTATGCTTGAAGCAAAAAAAGAAGTAAGTAATAAAGAACCGAAGCTAGGAGAAGAGGTCGAATACCGAATTAGCTTTAAAAATACGGTAGAAAACGGAAAGCTAGCAGAGGTGAAAATTGAGGATCAATTACCAACTGGCTTAGAGTATGTGAAAAATAGCGTAAAAGCCAAAGACGCAATAGAAGTAAAAGTAGAGAATGGAAAGCTAACTGCAAAGTACGAAAATATTATAGATACAAAAGAAAGAAACATTACTTTTAAAGTGAAAGTAAAAGAAAAAGCCGGTGAAGAAATTGTGAATAGAGCGATTGTTGATGATGGAATAAATCAACCGCTTGAACCAACAGTCTCAATTAAGCCGAAAGAGTCGGAAGTGAAACCGGAAAATCCAAAAGAGCCAGAAGTGAAACCGGAAGATCCAAAAGAACCAGAAGTGAAACCGGAAGATCCAAAAGAGCCAGAA
>NZ_JAQFUY010000044.1:0-29516 GCF_027716745.1 Bacillus cereus group sp. Bc010 | reverse complement strand
GCTAGCTTTTTAGAAAGAATAACGTTTTTTGTCACTTGGGGGTAGTGAAAATTCTTAAGTTGATGGGCATGGGGTCAATCCACCTATTTCCTAATTTTATTCAAAGAAAATATTATATTACAATTAAGAATTCACGTTTTTAACCAATAAAAATATCCTGTTCACTTTCCACTTTACAGAGGAAAGCAAACAAGATTTTTTTGTTACAGCATATTTAAGAAACGATCAGAGACAACACCTGTATCTTCAGGTGTACGGCAAATAATTAAGCAAGTATCATCACCACAAATGGTTCCGATGATCTCATCCCACTCTAAATGATCAATAAGTGCTCCAAGTGAATGAGCGTTACCAGGCAATGTTTTTAGCACAAGCATATGTCCTGCCGTGTCTAATTTTACAAATGAATCCACTAGATTGCGTTTTAATTTTTGTAACGGGTTAAATCGTTGATCTGCTGGCAAGCTATATTTATAGCGACCATCATGTAATGGCACTTTCACTAAGTGCAATTCTTTAATATCGCGCGATACTGTTGCTTGCGTTACATTAAATCCCTCATTACGTAGAATATCAACTAATTCATCTTGTGTTTCAATTTCTTTGTTCGCAATAATTTCCCTGATTTTAATATGGCGCTGACCTTTATTCATACATTTGCACCTCACACTATCTCTTACCATAGTTTAAACATTGGTATACTTCACTTATTTATGTTAACTTATAATTCGTTACTTGTACACAATTGTTTTTACAATCATTATACAATTACAACAAAAAGAGGAACAACATATGTTATTCCCCTTTCCCTTTTTGTTTTAGGACATCATGTGCCTCTGTAACTACTTGCTCAACAGAAACTGGAGAATGATTTTCGCCATTCTCACGTTCACCATGCCATTTCAGATGAATTAAAAATTCAATGTTACCATTCCCGCCCGTAATCGGTGAGAATGTTAAACCTTCTACGTCGTATCCTTCTTTTATAGCAAAGTCTACAATCATTTCTACGACAGCCTCATGTACTTTTCGATCGCGAACGATACCCTTTTTACCAACTTGCTCTCTTCCAGCTTCAAACTGAGGTTTAATTAACGCTGCTACATCCCCATTCGGCATAAGCATTGTTTTTAAAACTGGTAATATAAGTTTTAATGATATAAACGAAACATCGATACTAGCAAATTGCGGTAAACCACGTTCTAAGTCTGCTGGTGTTACGTAACGGAAGTTCGTTCGTTCCATTACGACAACACGCTCATCTTGACGCAATTTCCACGCAAGTTGATTGTACCCTACATCTAATGCATAAGATAATTTCGCTCCATTTTGAAGCGCGCAATCGGTAAAGCCACCAGTTGATGAACCAATATCTATCATAACTTTATCTTGTAAATCAAGATGAAATGTCTCTAATGCCTTTTCAAGTTTATAACCACCACGGCTTACATACGGCATAACTTGCCCCTTCACCGTAATCTCTGTATCTTGTGGGATTTTCTCTCCTGGCTTATCCAATCTCATCTCATTCGCATATACAAGGCCGGCCATAATGGCGCGTTTTGCTTTCTCACGTGTTTCTATAAGCCCTCGCTCTACTAATAGTACATCTACTCTTTCTTTTTTCGCACTCATTTGTTACGCCCTTTTTTGTTTTGATGGAATCATTGTATGAATACGGTCTACAACAGCATCTGTCGTTAAACCGATTTCTTCTAATAATTTTGTTACACTACCGTGCTCTATGAAACGATCTGGAATACCCATTCGTTCAACTAACGCACTATGGTACCCGTTCTCAGACGCAAATTCAACTACTCCTGTTCCAAAACCACCAATTAAGCAAGCTTCTTCAATCGTTAAAATTGGTATATTTTTTCCTAAGAGATCATGTAAATATGCTTCATCCATTGGTTTAATGAAGCGAGCGTTCACTACTTTCACTGAAACTCCAGCCTTTTCAAGACGCTCAGCCGCTTCCATTGCCATTGGTATTGTCGTACCAAATGTTAAAATAGCTGCTTGTGTACCTTCTTTTAACGTTTCCCATGAACCGATTGGAATCGCCTTTAATTCTTCATCCATATGAACGCCAAGTCCATTACCTCGCGCATAACGTAATGCGATTGGTCCATCTTCATATTGCATTGCCGTGTATACTAAATGTTGCCCTTCATTTTCATCTTTTGGCATCATAAGTACCATATTCGGCAAGTGGCGTAAGAATGAAATATCAAATACACCTTGATGCGTTTCACCATCTGCTCCTACTAAACCAGAGCGATCGATTCCGATGAAAACATTTAAATTTTGGCGGCATATATCATGAACAACTTGGTCATATGCTCTTTGTAAAAATGTTGAATAAATCGCTAAGAATGGTTTCATACCTTGCGTTGCCATACCCGCTGCCATTGTTGTAGCATGCTGTTCTGCAATACCTACATCAATCATACGATCTGGGAATTCTTTTTGGAATTTCTCAAGTTTCGATCCAACAGGCATTGCAGGTGTAATTGCAACGATACGCTCATCCGTTCTCGCTAACTTAAGTACTGTTTCACTAACAACAGCACTCCATGCTGGTGCAACTTCTTTCGGTTTAACGAAGTCACCTGATTCAATTTTATAAGGTCCTGTTCCATGCCAAGTGCCAATAACATCACTCTCTGCTGGTTTGTAACCTTTTCCTTTTTTCGTAATAACATGAACAAGCACTGGGCCTTTTGTTTTCTTTGCATATTGCAACGTTTCGAATAACTTTTCATAATCATGTCCATCGACTGGACCTAAATATGTAAAGCCTAACTCTTCGAAAAAGACACCGGATACTAGTAAATATTTAAGACTATCTTTTATTTTCTCTGCTGTCGCAGCAACTTTCCCACCGACAGCTGGGATTTTCTTCAAAATATACTCTAGCTCGTCTTTTACCCAATGGTATTTTCCTGCGGTACGTAGACGTCCAAGCACATTATGAAGCGCACCAACGTTTGGCGCAATTGACATTTCATTATCATTCAAAATAACAATCATGTCTGTTTTTTCATGTCCAATATGGTTCAATGCCTCTAAAGCCATTCCGCCCGTTAAAGCACCATCACCAATGATTGGTATAACATATTCTTTCGTTTTCTTTAAATCACGTGCTAGAGCCATTCCCATTGCAGCAGATAATGATGTCGAGCTATGGCCAGTTTCCCATACATCGTGCTCACTCTCACAACGTTTTGGGAAACCACATAGACCTTGATATTGCCTTAATGTGCCGAATTCTTTTGCACGTCCAGTTAAAATTTTATGTACATAGGATTGATGTCCTACATCCCATAAAAATTTATCTTTCGGACTATCAAATAATTTATGCAGAGCAATTGTGAGTTCTACTACACCTAAATTAGGCGCAATATGTCCACCTGTTTGAGAGAGCTCTTCAATTAAAAACTTACGAATATCCTCACTCAATCCCTCTAGTTCACTGATAGACATATCTTTCAAAAAACTAGGGTTTTGAATTTGCGTTAGATCCACATGGATCACTCACTTTCATTTCATAATCTGTCAACATGTCAAATATTATAAAAAACATTTACACAAAACAAGAAATTCTCTTTTTTTATTTTTCACCTTGTCCTGCTATTAACCAGTCTATTGCGCCCTAATCTTATTATAAACCATATTTCTTTAGGCGATGAAAAAAATAGCCGCTAACACGAAGTGATAACGGCAATGTAATCTACATATATTTTTGCCAATAACAAGAAAAGAAAAACCTTTTCCTACATTTATATCATAAAATGATGAATGACTCAACAAATGAAAACGCTGTTATATTAGTTATTACGTTTTGCAATCAAATCGCAAATAGATAGTAAATATTCATCTTGTAATTGCAAGGAACTAATAGCATCTTTTGCTTTTGCAATCGTTTCTTCTAAAATATCCTTTGCTCTATCTACAGTAAATAACGTCGTATATGTGCTCTTTTCGTTGGAAACATCACTACCAATCGGTTTTCCAATCTCTTCTTCGATTCCTTCCACATCTAAAATATCATCTCGAATTTGGAAAGCTAGGCCGATATATTTTGCAAATTCAAGTAATTTTTCTTCCTGTTCTTCTGTAGCATTAGAAAGTATCGACCCTGCAAGTACAGCGAATTCAAGTAGTTTCCCAGTCTTATGCTTATGAATATACTCTAGCTCATCGATCGTAAGCTGTTTCCCTTCCGCTTCCATATCTGCTACTTGTCCGCCAACCATTCCCTCTGGCCCTGCCGCCTTTGCAAGCTCAAGAACAAGTCTTACTTTTTTCTCAGCAGAGATTTCCTTTTGTTCATATGCCATAATAACTTGAAAAGCATATGTCAACAAACCATCTCCTGCTAAAACTGCCATCGCTTCACCAAATACTTTATGATTTGTGGGCTTCCCTCTTCTTAAATCATCATCATCCATACAAGGTAAATCATCATGAACTAACGAGTATGTATGTATCATTTCAAGAGCACAAGCTGCACCTACACCAAGATTTTTTTCTTTACCAAACGCTTGTAATGTTGCAAATAAAAGTAACGGGCGGAGACGCTTTCCACCCGCTTCCAAAGAATATGCCATCGCTTCACGAAGTACATTTGGACATTGTAATTCATTTGCATAGCTTACAAGCTTCTCTTCTACGAAAGTTTTACTTTCTTTCAAAAAAGTATCAAAAGCAATTGTCACTATGCTTCATCTCCTAAAGCAGTAAACGGTTCAAGCTCTCCATCTTCCCCAAGAATAACTGCCATTTGTTCTTGTACGTTCTTCAACTTCTCATCACAAAGCTTAGATAATTCCATACCCTCTTTAAAATAAGAAATTGCTTCTTCTAAAGGTACGTCACCTTGCTCTAACTTAGAAACGAGGTGCTCAAGTTGCGAAATTGCCTCTTCAAAGCTTAATTTATTTTCCATTATTCAATTCACGCTCCTCTATTCCTGATACGCTACAATCTAGTATTCCATCTTGTAATTGAACTGAAACAGCATCTCCAAGGCTAACATCTTTCACACTTTTTAACACTTGCTTCTCTTCATCATATACAAGCCCGTACCCTCTCATCATTACTTTAAGCGGACTTAGCGCTTCAAGCTTTTGAGCAGCTCTTACAAAGGCAAATTCTTTCGTTTGGAGTAACGTTTGCATTTCACGTTGCAATTGCTTTTGCAATGTTTCAACTGCTACCTTCGTTTGCATAATTTTTTGAGATGGGTGGTGCTTCTCTAAATAAAATGAAAGCTGTTTTAACTGATTTACCTTTTTATCAATATAGCGCTCTTTCGCTAACACAAGCTGTTCTAACGCTCTATCCAATTGCTCTTCTTTTTGCTCATATACTTGTCTTGGATAACGGAACGCATAAGATTTTTGCAATACTTGTAGTTTTTCTTCTTTTTTATGTACTAACTCTCTCATTGCTCTTTGCAACCTTAGAGTTCTTTGTAATACCTTTTCTTGTAACTCGATAATATTAGGCGCTGCCAGCTCAGCCGCTGCAGTTGGTGTTGGTGCTCTTAAATCGGCAACAAAATCCGCAATTGTAAAGTCTGTTTCATGTCCTACTGCTGAAATAATAGGGATCTCACTCTTGAAAATAGCTCTTGCAACCATTTCTTCGTTAAACGCCCACAATTCCTCAATAGAACCTCCACCGCGCCCAACGATTAGGACATCTATCCCTTCCATTTCATTCGCTGTACGGATCGCTTGTACAATTGAGGGAGCTGCTGACTCCCCCTGTACAAGTACTGGAAACACAATAACATTTCCAATTGGATAACGACGTTTAATCGTTGTTATAATATCACGAATCGCTGCTCCTGTTGGTGACGTAATCACACCTATTGTTTTCGCATAAGGAGGGATTGTTTTTTTATAAACTTGAGAAAACAATCCTTCTTCCTCTAAACGAACCTTTAATTGTTCGTAAGCTAAATGCAGGTTTCCGACTCCGTCAGGCTGCATGTCTTGAATATAAATTTGATAAGAACCACTCGCCTCGTAAACAGAAATTTTCCCTTTCACAAGTACCTTCATCCCATTTTCAGGTCTGAATTTAATATTACGATTATGACCCGCAAACATAACCGCTGCGATTCTTGCATTTTCATCTTTCAATGTAAAATACATGTGGCCACGGCTATGATTTTTAAAGTTGGAAATTTCACCTTTTAACCAAACAGACTGTAAATGCGGATCATATTCTATTTTTGTTTTTATATAGCGTGTTAACGCTGTAACGGTTAAATATTGTTTCTCCATTTCTCTCTCCTCATAGCCGACTCAAATTATTTACAAACGACACCTGCACGCTTAGCCGATTCAACAGTATTATGAAGAAGCATTGTGATTGTCATTGGACCAACACCCTTTGGCACAGGTGTAATGTAACCTGCAACATCTAACACGTTGTCAAAGTCAACATCACCACAAAGTTTTCCTGTTTCTAAACGGTTTACACCAACGTCAATTACAACCGCTCCTTCTTTCAGATAATCAGCTGTTACCATTTTAGGTCGTCCTACTGCTACGATTAAAATATCAGCTAGCTTCGTTAACTCTTTCATATTTTGCGTCTTTGAATGACAGTATGTGACAGTTGCATTTTCATTTAAGAACAATTGTCCTACTGGCTTGCCGACAATATTACTTCTTCCAATTACTACAACATGTTTTCCCGAGATATCAAGATTTGTTTCTTTTACTAACTCTACAATACCATGCGGTGTACATGGAAGGAATGTATCTTGTCCCGTCATCATACGTCCCACGCTGATTGGGTGAAATCCATCTACATCTTTTTCTGGTGAAATTCTTTCAATGATAGCTTTTTCTTCAATATGTTTTGGTAAAGGTAATTGCACTAATATGCCATTAATGCGGTCATCTCCATTTAAGCGATCGATTTCAGCAAGCAAACGCTCCTCCGTAATTGTTTCAGGAAATTCAATTAGCTCTGAATAGATTCCTACTTGTTCACAGCCCTTTTCTTTTCCTTTTACATAAGAACGAGATGCTGGATCTTCTCCAACTAAAATAACTGCTAATCCTGGTACAATCCCTTGCTCTTTCAACTTCACAACTTCTTCTGTTAATTGTGCTCGTTTTTTCTCCGCAACTTCATTTCCTTTGATGATTACTGCTACCATTTTAAGATTCCCCCTTAAAGAAATTACAGTGTATCTTTTATATTAGATAAAACGCCGTTAATAAAACGACGAGATTCCTCATCCCCAAATGTTTTAGCAATTTCAATTGCCTCGTTAATTGTTACGTTGTGCGGAATTTCTTCCATATATTTCATTTCATACACAGCTACACGTAAAATACTGCGATCAACAATACTAATACGCTCAAGCTTCCATTTTTTTAAGTTTTGACGAATCGCTTCATCAATTACTTCTTTATTTTCTACAAAACCTACTACAAGTGATTCTAGAAACTCATTTGTTTCTTCACCTTCATCTAGCGTGTTTTCCACCGCTACTTTCGGTTCTAATTCACCTGTAATATCCATTTGATATAATGCTTGCATAGCTCTTTCTCTAGCCGTCCTACGTTTCATTGTAACTCTCCTTTATGCTTCAAGTCTTTCCTTATGCTTTGTTATATTATTATAATTTATAAGCCGTCAATTCACTTACTCTTACAGTTTTCATTGATTTTCCAACCTTATAATACAATGATAATAACACAATTTATCGTTTCACACACGGGTTACAAGGCTGAAAAATAATAAAAAGATTAACTTCAAGTTCCATATCTTATCACAATGTACGTTTTTTGGTAAAACGAAACATTTTCTTTTTTATTTCTCATTTTTTGAAATAGTATAATAATTAGAGGGTTGTAATTTGTGAAGAAACGAAACGATAAAAAAGATGCCTATGTTACTAGGCACCTTTTTCATTCTTACACTGGTTCGATTTCTGTTTTTTGTGTTTCGAATGTTACGCCAACGATGTGAACATTCACTTCTTTTGGCTCAAGCCCTGTCATTGTAAAGAGTGCTTGGCGGATGTTGTCTTGAATCTTTTGTGCAACAACTGGAATTGCTACACCAAAATACATCACAACATAAAGGTCAACGATAATATCTTCGTTTGCTAATTCAACCTTTACACCTTTACCATGATTTTTCTTACCTAACTTCTCAACAACATCTGTAGCAAAATTACCACGCATTGCCGCTACGCCTTCTACCTCAGCAGCTGCAATACCTGCGATTACTTCAATTACTTCTGGTGCAATTTCTACTTTACCAAGAGTTGTATCTTGACCCATATCTAACATATGTTCAGCCATGAAAAAAACCTCCTTTAATGTATCACTGCGTCACAAGTTCATGCTCTTCCAAAAATTTCGTATTAAACTCACCTTTTACAAAATCAGGATGATCTAACAATTGCAAATGGAACGGGATTGTTGTATGTACGCCTTCAACGACAAACTCACTGAGTGCACGCTTCATTTTTGCAATTGCCTCTTCACGTGTTTTTCCGTGAACAATTAATTTAGCAACCATCGAATCATAGAAAGGTGGGATTGAATATCCCGGATATACAGCTGAATCGACGCGAATACCAAATCCGCCTGGTGGTAAGTACATTTCTACTTTACCTGGAGATGGCATAAATTTTTTGGCAGGGTTTTCCGCATTAATTCGGCATTCAATTGCCCAACCATTAAATTGTACTTCTTCTTGCTGTAACGATAACTTTTCTCCAGAAGCAACAAGAATTTGTTCTTTAATTAAGTCTACCCCTGTTACCATTTCAGTAACTGGATGCTCAACTTGGATTCTCGTATTCATCTCCATGAAATAAAAGCTTTTCGTTTTATATTCATAAATAAACTCAACCGTACCAGCACCTGTATAATCAACCGCTACCGCCGCTTTAACTGCCGCCTCACCCATCTGCTTACGCACATTTTCATCAAGTGCTGGTGATGGACTTTCTTCTAGTAGTTTTTGCAAGCGGCGCTGAATTGTACAATCACGCTCTCCTAAATGAATGGCATTTCCGTGTGTATCTGCCATTATTTGAATCTCAACATGGCGGAAATCTTCAACGTACTTTTCTAAGTATACACCAGGGTTCCCAAAAGCGGTACTAGCTTCTTGCTGTGTAATTTGAATTCCTTTTACAAGCTCTTCTTCATGGCGCGCAACACGAATACCTTTTCCGCCGCCACCTGCAGTCGCTTTAATAATAACAGGATATCCAATTTGATTCGCAAGTTCGATCGCTTCTTCGGTATTTTTAATAATTCCTTGTGAACCTGGTACAATCGGAACCCCTGCTTCTTTCATTGTATCACGAGCAACGTCTTTTGTGCCCATCTTTGAAATAGCTTCTGGACTTGGACCGATAAAAATTAAGTTACACTCACGGCATAATTCTGCAAAATCTGCATTCTCTGCTAAAAATCCGTATCCCGGATGAATTGCATCGCAGCCTGTTAACTTCGCAACACTAATAATGTTCGTCAAATTTAAATAGCTTTCTTTCGAAATCGTTGGTCCTACACAATACGCCTCATCAGCAATTTGTACGTGAAGTGACTCTTTATCTGCTTCTGAATAAATTGCGACTGTTTCAATATCCATTTCTTTACAAGCACGAATAATTCGTACAGCAATTTCCCCACGATTGGCTATTAATACTTTTTTTATCATCACAAAGACTCCCTTATTACGCTTTTACAAGAAATAGCGGTTGTCCATACTCAACAAGCTGTCCGTTATTAACAAGAATCTCAACAATTTCTCCATCTACATCTGCATCGATTTCGTTAAATAACTTCATAGCCTCGACAATACATACGATAGAATCTTTCGATACTCTATCCCCTACACTTACATATGGAGGCGTATCAGGAGAAGAAGAAGAATAGAATGTACCTACCATTGGTGATGTAATTTTATGTAGGTTTTCATTCTGAACAGCTTTTTTCTCTTCTTGTTTTGGCACTTCCACTTGCGCTGCCGCTACTGTTGTTTCAACTTCAACAGGTGCTACTGGTTGCACGGCTTGTTTTGCTACAGGTGCTTGCACCGCAACAACTTCATTACCACGCTTTTTCATTTTGATTGTCGTACCATCTTTTTTGTATTCAAATTCATCAATATTAGAGCTATCAATTAATTTAATTAATTCACGAACTTCTTGAATTTTAAACATGTAAAATCCACTCCCATACTCTTGTTTGTCCCGTTTTTACAGATTTCTCGTCACTAAAAACTAGATTGACTGTAAAAATACGATGCACTCTATTAGATCCTGCATTTCATTTACTAATAGAAATAGTTACTATTTCCATCTTACGATAAATTTTTTAAACATTCCAATTTATATTTCTTTATAATAAATCGAAATTCCTGTAAAAATGTTATCCCAATAAAAATTTAATACCTAGTAATAATACCAAGTTTCATATGAAATTGGCAAGACCACTTCCTAAAAAACATCCACTACTTATTCAAAACTGTACACAGTAACCCCCTACTCCCTCTCTACTCTTCGCCACATCTATAGTCAATAACGTATTTTTACCAAATATTATTTTTTTGTTTACACGTCGTTCATCATTCCTTCATATAAGAATAGTATGTTCAAAGTGTAGAAAATATATTGTATCGAGGTGTGGACATATGATATGGCTCATTCTCTTCTTACCTGCCGTAATGGTCTGGGCATTCGTTCTCTTCATCCACGTCAAATCTGGAAAAAGTAATCACCGCTACCATGAACCACTAATCTTTTACTCACAGCGTATTTCTCCGTTCCGAGTTGAACATAGTAAAAACAATTACAAAGACGAAACAGAAAAAAGCTATCGAAAATGATAGTTTTTTTCTATTATTATTTTTACCCCAATGATTAAAGTTTCACTTTATCTAACTATTTTCAAACAATCCGAGTCTTAAAAACGAATAATCCGCGGAGGATTTCCCCGCGGATTATTCGTTTTATTTTGTTGGTGGATCAAATTTTACACCTACATCTTTTGATCCGCCTTCACTTCTTACAAGTTGTATAATTTTATTCGCTTCTTTTTGTGAATGTTTTGCTGCTTTTACAGTCACTTTAATGTCAGTTCCATCAGCTCTTACAAGGGCATCCTTATATCCACCTTGAGATTTAATTACTGTCTCAAGTAATTCTTGCTTCGTTTCCATTGTCGTAATGGCATCAAAATTTTCTTTCGCTTTATTTTTTTCTGTTGCTGAAGCTTTTGTTGAACTCATCACTTCTTGTAATTTTGCTTTTTGTTCACTTCGCTGATCTTCCATTTGCATACGTAACGCTGTAAAATTCTCATCACTTGATTGAACTGTTACGTTAGCTTCTTTTTTACTTGTTTCTTTTGTAGCACTCTCTTTTTTATCTGTTTCTTTGTTTGTTTCTTTATTTGATGTTTCCTTGCTTGTATTCTCTTTTTTTGGCGTTTCTTTAGGTGCTTCATTTGTTACTGCTTTATCAGTACCTTGTTTTTCTTGTCCAATCTTTTCACCTGTTGTCGGCGATGCTGTATTCATTTTTTCTGGAGTTGTTACGTAATACACAGATAGTACAACAACTAAACTCAACATCGTTAATAGCCAAACCGTTTGTTTTTTTAACACTTTATTTCCTCCCTATCAATTTTTCGGTGATACTGAAACGCGATGGGCTGGTACATCTAGCAGCCGTATGACAGCTTCTTTTACCATCGCTTTAACTTGTATATTATCCACTCCCTTTGCTACAACAAGAACACCTCGCACTTTCGGTTTCTCTGTTCGTAAAACAACGGGAGTTTCTTTATCCCCTTCACGTATAATGACTGTCTTTTCATCAAGAGACTCATCTTCTACTTCCCTCTTGCCACCTGTTTTATCTGTTTCACCTGTTGTTTGTGAACGTTTCACTGTATTTTTTTCTAATATTTTTTCCTCTGATGAGTCCAAATTCACATTAATCGTTACATCTTTTACTCCTGCTATTTCTTCTAAGGCTGCTTTTAATTCTTGCTCATACGCTTTTTCATATTTTTCTACATTTGACATATTATCATTATTTTTTTGTCCAAAAGTTGGTACGTCTTTTTCTTGGTTTTGAGTTTTTTGTTCTTTAAATACAGGTACTTCTTCTTTTTTACTTGAAAAAAAACTACTAGAAAACATAAGCAACATTCCAAGTATGAGTAGGACAAGTAAGAACTTAGGTGTTACCTTTTTTCCCTTCTCATTACTTTCTTTTTCATCTCCATTCAATAAGTTTCGAAAAAATGAGAACTTCGAATTTTTATCTTTATTGTCCATTTACTCTACCTGTCCTCCCTTCCATTTGAACTTGGATTTGTTTATTCTCTAGTTGCCACCTGCTTGAAAAGAAGTCTTTCATTTCTCCATTCGTTTCCTCTACTTTTTTCGGTGGTTCTTTCGTGTTAATTTCAACTGGTTTTACAGTTTCGATTGCATCATTTTTACTACGCTCTTTTTCTTTCAACGTCACAACAACAGATTGAATATCTTTCGCTGACTTTACTTCCGCTGTGCTTTCCGCTGCGACTATTTGTATTTCAGAGACTGACATACCATACTGTTTCTCAAACTCTTTTCCTACTTCTTTTTTCATTTTGGTAGCCATCTCTTCTAAACTATATGCACGTGTTAGAGCTTGTATTTCTTTTTTCTTCGAATCTATTGAATTTTTTACGGATCCTTCTGCTACGTACTTCTCTTCATTAAAATTTGCGATTACTTCATTTACATCTGTTTGCAATAGTTTAAATAGAGGCGTTAAAATTAAAACAACTAATAATAGACTTACAACGAATTTAACGTACTTTTGCAAATTAGAATTTGGAAGAATAAGATGAAGCATTGTCGCTAAGAGCAAAAAAACGATAATATTTCGAATCCACTCTGTAACAAATTGCATACTCTTCACCTCCTACCGCATCATAAGTGTAATATTCCCCGCAGCAATAATAATTGTGATACTTAAAAAGAACATAAACGATACGATAGCTAAGCAAGCAAATACATAAATAATGCTCCGTCCAATGATATCTAAACATTGAATAATTGCTCCGCCGCCAACTGGTTGCAATACTGCTGCTGCGAACTTATAAATAAATGCTATGCAAAAAATTTGAATCGCTGGAAAAGCGACAATTAAACATAGAATGACGAGTCCGATAATTCCGACTGTGTTTTTTAATAATCCCGACGCACTAATAACTGTATCCGCCGCCTCTGTAAACATTCTTCCTACTACGGGAATAAAGTTTCCTGTTACAAATTTAGCTGTTTTTACAGCAATTCCATCAGCAACAGCTGTCGCTGTTCCTTGTACAGATAATACGCCTAAAAAAATCGTTAAAAAGATACCGATAATCCCGACGCTAACGTTTTGCAGAAGCTTGGACAATTTCGTAACTTTATATTGATCACTCATCGTACTTACAATACTTAATATCGTTGCAAGTAATAAAAGTGGTAGAACGATATAATTCATCAAAAGCCCACTCGTATTCATTAAGAAGATGATAATCGGATGAAAAAACGATACGGATACAACACCACCGCCTGTCGCTATGAGTGCAAGCAAGATAGGCAATAACGCTAATATGAAATCTACCATTGTTTGTATCGTTTCTCTTGCATATGTCATAACGACATAAAAGCTATTTAAAGCGAAAATAATCAGTACCATATATACAACCGCATCGGCAATTTTACTTACGCTACTCTTTGAAAATGCCGATTGCAGTGATTGCAATAATGCACTAAAAATTGTGAGCATAATGAGCGTTCCAAGTAGTTTCCCATTTGCAACAAGCTCGTGAAATAAGTACTTTAATAAACCTAGCATCCACTCTTTTATAGAAATTTCTTTTTCTCCCTTTACAAACTCCATAAAGCTACCTTTTTGACTCTCTGGTAAGTAACCTCCATATTTTGTAACAAGCCCGTCCCAAAATTGCTTCACATCTTCAATTCCGAGCTTATCCAATTGTTGATCAACGACGTTTGTCTCTACAGGAGAAGCTTGTACAACAACCGGTAAAGAAAAGAAAAGGAAGCAAGCAAATAGCAGCTTAGCTCCAAACCCCCTCAACATTCACTCCCCCTTATCCCGTCGGTAAAAATCCGAGAATAGTTTCAATTACAACCGTCAAAATAGGGATCGCCATAACGAGAATTAAAATCTTTCCAGCTAATTCAATTTTCGAAGCGATTGCCCCCTGCCCTGCATCCTTTGTAATTTGCGCTCCAAACTCAGCGATATAAGCAATCCCAATAATTTTTAGCAACGTTTCTACATATACGTTGCTAACTTTCGCTTCACTCGCTACTCTCTCAATCATTTGTAAAATAGCGTGAATTTGATCAATTAAAAGAAGGAACATTACGCTACCTACGAACACAATAAATAATGACGTAATGCTAGATTTATGCTGATTCAATACAGCTGCTAAAAACGTAGCAACGAGGCCTAATCCGACAATTTGTATAATTTCGATTCGAACCGCCCCCTTTACTGGAAGAGAAAGACACTTTTAATCTTGTCGAATAGTGTATTAATTAAAAATGCGACATGAAATAAAATAACGACAAAACCGACGAGGATAACCCAATTTGCAATATCCTCACGCTTTAATTCTTTTAGTACAGTATGAATGAAAGCTAAAACAATGCCGATTCCGGCGATTTGAAATATTAATCCAACATCAATGGACATCGCCTTTCTCCCCCCTATAGCAGTAAAATTACGATAAGTAGCCCCGCTAGTACTCCTAAGCTCTTAATCATCTTTTCATATTGCAGTTGTAATGCTTTCGCTTCTTCTTCTTCTCTCTCTAAATGTGTAATACATAAGCGAATATGTTTTTGTTGTGATTCACGATCATGTTGTCCGAGCGTTTCACCAAATTGCTGCAAAATCTCATACTCCGTTTGTTGAAATGCTGTTAGCTTCCAATTTTCTTTCAAACTATCTATCCAAGCTTCTCTAACTGTTTGTTCTCCACTTTCTAGCCTGCTAGCGAAACTTTGAAATATCCAATTTAACGGCTTCGGCATTTGTTTCACTAATCGCTCAGCGGCTTCAGACAACGGTGTATGCCCATACATAATTTCTGCCTCTAATGATTGCAGTGCCGCTTTTAATAATCTAAGTTGCCTCGGTCTCTCACTGTATCTTTTGGCGTATGAAAACCCGAAAAAGGTGCTGACCGCAACGATTAACACTGCACCAAATATTTTCACCATACGCCCTCAGCCTTTCTATGAGGTAATACCGGTTTTCCATATTTATCTTTCACTTGCATAACTGTTCCTGGCCCTCTTGCTTTTGACAATTCCACAAACCTATCAAAAATGCCGAGCTCTAGCACTGCCTTTAATGATGGGCGTTTCACAACATCATCATAGGAAAATCCATGTGCACTTATAAAAAGCTGAACCCCTGCATGTACAGCCTCCATAATTGCTTCACTATCTTCTTTACGCCCAATTTCATCCACAATTAATATATCTGGGCTCATAGAACGGATCATCATCATCATTCCTTCAGCTTTTGGACATGCATCTAACACATCTACTCGTGTGCCAAAGTCATATTGCGGGATGCCTTTCACACAGCCAGCAATTTCTGACCGTTCATCAACAATCCCGACTTTACAAGAAGGAATTTCCGAAGTACTTACACCTTGACTCATGCAACGCGCTACATCTCTTAAAAGTGTTGTTTTCCCCGTTTGTGGCGGGCCAATTACCATCGTGTTTAACCATCGTGATTCATACAAATACGGTAAAAGCGGTTCAGCAATTCCTATTTTTTGACGAGCAATACGAATATTAAAAGAAGAGACATCTCGAATCATTTTCACTGTGCTTTTTTCTGTAATGACTTTTCCTGCTAGGCCTATTCTATGCCCACCTCGAAGTGTCACATACCCACGCTTTAATTCTTCTTCCATCGTATAAATTGAGAAGTGACTTAACTTATTCAATAAGTAAATAGCATCATCTGCTGTAACGACATAGTCATAAAAAAACACTTCACCATGAGCAATACACTCTAGCGGTCTTCCAATTCGAACACGGATTTCCTCTAGAGCATCGTACTGCTTACAACTTTCCACTAACTGCTTCATCGTTTTCGGTAAAACTTCTAATACTTCTTTCATCAGCTTCGCCCCACTATACTCGACTTACTTATTTCAACAACGCGATAAAAATGCAGCCAATTCCAAGCGTTAAAAAAAAGAGTTTCAAGAAAGAAATCTCGCTTGCCACACTCGCTATACCTATTGTCATTGTTAAAATTAATACGGTCGGTCCAACAAACGCCAACATACTATTTATAAACAATGCTTTCTTTGCATCATTCACATAGAGCATAAGCAAAGCAGCAAATATTTCCGCACTACCTGAAAATAATCGAAGCGCTCCCATAACAAGCACGGATGTTTCCATTGCCGCTAGCCACTGTTTCATTCTCCCACCCTCTCCCATAACGGTTACTAGTGCTGCACTCCAAAAAAGAATATATTTGTACAACCATATGCAGAGGTTGTCTATTTCAGAATTAAAAACATAATTTTTATCTACCGCCTATAATAATTTGAACATTCTTAATAATTATGGTATTTTATGGTATATTTATTGAAAAGGAGGGAAAATGATGCAACGAGTTACTTTATTACCACTCGATTTCCGGTATGCAAATGTGATTTTCAAGCTATCAAGTGATCCACATGTAAAAAACGCATTAGGAATAAAAGTAGAAACAATCGAAGACACGAAAGCATTCCTTCTTTTCGCCATAGAAGAAGAACGCCAAAAGAAGTCTTTATCGAGAGTGATTGTAAATGAAGAGAATGAAATAATTGGTCTCACCACACTTAAACATATTAATTACGAGAAGAAACAATCTCACATTGGTAGTTGGCTCGGCTATCCGTACTGGGGAAAAGGATATAATGAGGCTGCTAAAAAAGAAATTTTTAAGATTGCTTTTTTAGACTTACAACTTTCCTACGTATTTGCTGGTGCTAAAACGAATAATATTCGCTCGTTAAAAGCACAAGAAAAACTCCCTTATATTTCATTGCATGTGGAAAACAAGTTTCCAGATGAACACGCTACGCTAGAGAAAGAAGTAAAGTCACCTTGCTCTCTACATGTCGTGTCACGTAAAAATTTTTTAAACTGGTTGGAATTACAGGGTGAGGAGGAAAAATATGAAGAGATTAAAAATTAGTTTAACAGTCGTAGTAGAAGTAGCTCTTATTTATCTTTTTTCATCATTGGTCGGCTGGTCATTCATGGAGGCCTTTTTTCTTGGTAGTTTAGCAATATTCGGGGCAATTTGGCTCATTGCTTTAAATATAAATCAAAATAACAACATTGATCACACTATATATAAAACAGGTACGGTAAAACCTTTTCAAATGACATGGGGTCCTTACACAACAGGTGCTGCTAGTCTTACAGCTTTCAGTTTTATAATAACTACTATTTATTATTTGCCCTATTTTCTATAAAAAAAGCACTCGTGATAATCACGAGTGCTTTTCTACTATGCACGAGAAACGTATTTACCTTCACCAGTGTTGATGATAAGTGTTTCGCCTTCGTTAATGAAGATTGGTACTTGTACAACAAGGCCAGTTTCTAATGTAGCTGGTTTTGTTACGTTAGAAGCAGTATCACCTTTAATACCTGGCTCTGTTTCTGTAACTTGTAATTCAACTGTGTTTGGAAGTTCAACACCAAGTACTTCGCCTTGGTAAGTCATAATAGATACTTCCATGTTTTCTTTTAGGAATTTAAGCTCGCGCTCGATTTGTTTTTCACCAAGTTCGATTTGCTCATAAGTTCCGTTATCCATAAATACGTGAGACTCACCGCTTGCGTATAAGTATTGCATACGACGGTTTTCGATGTGTGCTTTTTCCACTTTCTCACCAGCACGGAATGTTTTCTCTTGAACAGAACCTGTGCGAAGGTTACGTAGTTTAGAACGAACGAATGCAGCACCTTTACCTGGCTTTACGTGTTGGAAATCAAGTACTTGCCAAAGGCCATTATCCACTGCAATTGTTAAACCTGTACGAAAATCGTTTACTGAAATCATGTAAAAAAATCCTCCTGTGTATTACAAAATAATAAGTTCTTTTGGTGATTTCGTAATTACTTCATTACCTTCACTTGTCACAATGATATCATCTTCAATACGTACGCCGCCAATACCTGGAATATAAATACCTGGCTCTACTGTTACAGCCATACCTGGTTCAAGCACTGTATCAGAACGGAATGCTAAACCTGGTGCTTCATGGATTTCAAGACCGATTCCATGACCAGTAGAATGTCCGAAGTATTCACCGTATCCTTTTTCCGTTATGTAATCACGCGTTAACGCATCCGCTTCACGGCCAGTTAAACCAGCTTTAATACCGTTCACACCACGTAATTGTGCTTCTAAAACGATATTATAAATTTCTTTCAATTTATCAGATGGTTCACCAACTGCAATCGTACGAGTAATATCAGAGCAATATCCTTTGTAATAAGCGCCGAAGTCTAATGTAACGAAATCTCCTGTTTCTATCACTTTTTCAGATGCCACGCCGTGCGGTAATGCCGAACGAAGACCTGAAGCAACGATAATATCAAACGAAGAAGATGTTGCTCCTTGTTTTCTCATGAAAAATTCAAGTTCATTTGACACTTCAATTTCAGATACTCCCGGGCGAATGAATGATAGAATATGTTCAAAGGCAGCATCTGCAATCTGTGCAGCTTCCTTTAATATCTTAATCTCTGAATCAGTCTTTATCAAGCGTAACTTTTCTACAAGCCCAGAAGTTGGGACAAATTCAGCATCAATCGCTTCTTTATGAGCTGAATAAGAACTATATGTAAGAGTATCTTGCTCAAAGCCAAGCTTTTGAATTCCTAATTCTTTCACTTGCTTTGCAACTTCATCAATAATTAATCCTGCATGCTGTACAATTTCGTATCCAACCGCTTGTTTAGTAGCCTGCTCTACGTAACGGAAATCTGTAATAAATTGAGCGCGATTTTTCGAAATGAGTACAACACCAGCTGTTCCTGTGAAGTTAGCCATATATCTACGACTATGTTCATTTGTTAACAAAATACCGTCAATACCAGCCTCATCAAATGCACTTCTTAATCTTTCGATTTTCTCCATTACTTTATGCCTCCCTCAATTTCTCCATTAATGCAAATAACGCTAACTTATAGCCATAAAAACCAAATCCAACAATTTGTCCCGCACAAACAGCTGCCGTCACAGATTCGTGACGGAACGACTCACGCTGATGAATGTTAGAAATATGTACTTCAATAACAGGAATCGAAATGCTTGCAATTGCATCTCGAATCGCATAGCTATAATGCGTAAATGCTCCAGGATTTAAAATGATCCCTTCATATATATCTTCCGCCTCATGAATACGATCGATAATCGCACCTTCATGATTCGATTGGAAACATTCTAACTCCACTCCCATTGTTTCTGCTTCTTGCTTCATATCTGCTTCAAGTGTCGCTAGCGTGCCCTTTCCATATACATTTACCTCCCTGACACCGAGGCGATTTAGGTTAGGACCGTTTACGAGGAGTACCTTTTTCATATGTTTAAAACTCCTTAATATTAAATATCTATATAACATTTTAACATAGGAGTTACTTATTTGAATAGTTTGTCTTCTCTTCTCCTTCTCGCCCAGCTTTATTTGTATTTACTGCATAGGAAACAGAGTACGCTATAAACACACCATACAATATAAAAATGCATATCGTCGTCACAATTGTTTCTTTCGGTAAATGGAGTGCACTTTTAATAGCAGGCGCTATTAACCCCACTCCGAAAAATAGTAACGCCCACCAAAATAGACCATAAATCATCCCTGGAAGAACTCCTTCAAACTTTGCCAAAAACGCTTTATACAAAAAGGCAATTAAAATCGAAAGTAGTCCCATACAAACAATTCCTGACACATTTCCCCATACCCCTTCTTTCCAACTTCCAAAGGCAAATGGTAATAATAAATAGTTCGGTCCCGCTTCTGTAAATGAAAATATATGGAAGAAATACCATATCCCTCCCCAAAACAGTCCACCAAATAAACCAATTTGTACAAAATTCCTTGTTCCTAATTGTTCTTGACTCACATCGACACCTCCGCTCAATAGTATGCCCGAAACTATTTTGAACCATGTTTAAATACTGCGAAATTTGTCTATAAAAAGAATAAGAAATGTCCGACTCTCGTAACATTTTTCCTTGTCATCTACTTGTATTTGTCGATAAAATAAAGGAAACTCGGTGATTGTCTTATTTCAAAACGACAGAACCCAGTATGACAATTGCCTCTTTTTCTACATAAGAGAGAAACAAATACAGGTTGGTGTTAACATGGCAGAAGAGTCAAAACAAATATATGGCGGGCAAGCAGTCATAGAAGGAGTTATGTTTGGCGGTAGAGAATATACTGTTACAGCGGTTCGTCGTAAAGATAAATCGATTGAATTTTATCGATTACCACGCGTTCGTAATAAAGCATTATCTATCCTGAAAAAAATTCCATTTTTACGAGGGATTGCCGCTATTGTGGATGCAAGCGCGAACGGGGCAAAACATTTAAACTTTGCTTCAGAACGATTTGATGTTCACCCAGAAGAAGATGAACAAATTGCAAATAAAAAAGAAGAACAATCGAAGTTAACGATGGTATTAGGAGTTGCAGCAGTTGGCGTTTTATCTTTCATATTCGGTAAAGTCATTTTCACAGCAGTTCCTGCATTACTAGCTGAATTAACGAGACCGATTTTCCCATCTCATACAGGGCAAATCATTGTCGAAAGTGTCATTAAGCTCATGCTATTATTGAGCTATATATACTTTATTTCTTTAACGCCACTCATTAAGCGGGTATTTCAGTACCATGGTGCGGAGCATAAAGTCATTAATGCCTATGAGAATAATCTTTCATTGACTGTAGAAAATGTTCAAAAACAAACTCGCCTTCATTATCGTTGTGGCAGTAGCTTCATTATATTTACAGTCATTATTGGAATGTTTGTTTATTTCCTTGTCCCTACAGATCCACTTTGGGCCAGAGTGGTAAACCGAATTTTATTAATTCCAGTCGTTCTCGGTATTTCTTTTGAAGTGTTACAATTTACGAATCGATTACGCGATATTCCAGTATTACGCATACTTGGATATCCCGGATTATGGCTACAACTATTAACAACGAAAGAACCAACAGATGATCAAGTGGAAGTAGCCATTGCATCGTTTGAAGAATTATTACGTTTAGAAAACAAACAATAATTATTTAAAAATGGTGTTCAACTCCTTTCCTCATCGTTAATATACTAATTTTAATATATGTTTTTAGGAGGTGTTCCTTATGAACGGTCGTTCGTTTACTTTCGCTATATTTGTGCTTATTATCGGATTAGCAATATTCGGCCTTGTTTCATCTGTCATTACAGATCCAATGGGAGTGTTAAGAAATATTGGTATCATGTTGGCTGTCGTTGGTATCTTTTATTTACTCTACAAAATGTTTACAAACTCTAGCGGTTCAGCAAATTCGCAAAGCTCATATAAGCGTGCTGCAAAACAATCGAGCCGCAAACACGGGAAACAAAACGTAGCACCCCTAAGCAATTCTTTCTTTAAATCAAACGCTTCTAATGACAAAGGGAAAAAAGGGAATCTTTCTTCTTTAAAGCGAAAAAGAAAACAATCTCATTTAACTGTCATTGAAGGTAAAAAAAACAAAAAGAAAGACCGTGCTTCCTTTTAGGAAATACGGTCTTTCTTTATATTTTGCAGTACTTCTTTCAAGCTTTTATCTTTCATACTTTCAATTCGAAGATGATGATTTGCAAATGGTAAATTACGTGTCACATCATTAGGTACAACGACGCACGTTAACCCTGCTGCAATCGCTGCTTTCAATCCGTTTAACGAGTCTTCAAATACAACAGCCTCAGACGGATCAATCCCTAAATCTTCTATCGCAATTTGATAAAGTGCTGGATCTGGTTTTACCTTTTCAACATCTTCTCTCGTTTTAATAACTTCAAAATAATCTCGAATTTGTAGCTCTTCTAAAAAAGGAATCACCCATTCTCTAGATGAACTAGATGCTAACGCGATTTTTAATCCCATTTCTTTCGCTTCTTGTAAGTATTCTTTTACCCCGTCACGAGCTTCTGGTGTTTTCATTTTTTCTTTATGTAAAATTTTCACTTTTTCTTTTAATGCATGCTTGTTAAACTTCTCTTTTAATTGCTCATTTAAATATGCATACAGTACATCATCTGTCGTTCCAATACACTTTGCAAATTCTTCTAAAGGTAACTCCCCACCGTACTCACGAACGGCGTCTCTAAAAGAGTGAAACCATATTGTTTCTGTGTCCACAATTAATCCATCAAAATCAAAAATAATTGCTTTCATAATTCTCCCATCCTTTTCGATTGAAATAAAAAAGGAAACGACTTACGTTCCCCTTAATTACTTTTCTCTTCATTTGCTTTTTGAACGCCACGAAGTGTTTCCACTCGAACCTCATCTTGTTCAAAGTATTGCACTAAATCACCAATGCGATCAATTGCTTCCCAGCTTAAATGATGTTCAATTCCTTCTACATCATTGTAAATCTTACTTTCATCCACACCGATAATACGCATAAATTGCTCTAACAATTCATGACGATATACGAGACGTTCTCCGATTTTTTTACCTTTTGATGTTAATACAAGCCCTCTATATTTTTCATAAATTAGATATTCATCTTTGTCTAATTTTTGCACCATTTTTGTTACAGAGGATGGATGTACACTAAGCGCTTCAGCAATATCAGATACGCGGGCATAACCCTTTTCATCAATCAACAAATAAATTTGTTCAATATAATCTTCCATACTAGGGGTAGGCATCGGTTTCCTCCATCCAATTTCATTTTGCTCATTCCGTACGAAGCAATCAATAAAATGATACACCAGAAAGAATAACGTGACAAGTTGAAAACAAGCCTAAATATATAAAACAAAAAGAATCTGTATTTGCATACAGACTCCTCTTAAGTGAAGTATTGTATTTCTGCATCAGGAAAAAACTCATGTATATAACCTCTTATTGTTTCTTCTAATACTGCTGCGTCATCTTTTTTATATACGTATTTCCCAATGCCGTACCGTCCCCATTTATATTTTCGCTTCTCTTCATCCATTTCAAGCTTTGTATTCGGATAACGCTCTTGTATGACCTTTTTTGCAGGTTTTGTAAAGCGATGTTGAATTAATTCAAATGTTAAATTCGGTATCGACAAATCTTTTAATGCATTATACAGTCGCTCAAATAGTTCACGATATCCTTCTTCCCATCCTTCATGCATATAAAGCGGCGCAACTATAAAACCAAGCGGATAACCCGCGCCTGCTACTTTACGAGCCGCTTCAATTCGTTCTTCAAACGGTGACGTCCCTGGCTCAAAATTTTTAATTACATACCGTGAATTAATACTAAACCTGAAACGAGTTTTCCCGTTATGTTTTGCATCTAACAAATGATCAACGTGCGAATATTTCGTAACGAAACGTAAACGCCCATGCTCACTTTCTCCAATGAATTCGATCGCGCGCTTTAATGCATGTGTTAAATGATCGATCCCAACGATATCTGATGTACAAGCAGCTTCAAACCTTGTTATTTCAGGTGCTCTTTCATCCATATATTGCTGTGCCTTCTCAAATATTTCATCAAGATTCACATACACGCGAACGTAAGGCTTACTCCCAAGTGTCGTTTGCAAGTAACAATAATGACAATGTCCCATACATCCTGTTGCGAGCGGAATTGCATATTCAGCTGACGGCTTTGACGTATCAAACTTTAATGTCTTCCTCACCCCAACGACAAGCGTTGCCTTTGCATTACGATACTTTTGCAAATCATTTTCACCCGGCAAATTTCTAATTTGATTATGGGATGTCGTTTCACGAATCTCTAGTCCCATCTTCGTAAACTTCTCATACAGCTCTTTTCCAAGTGGATATTCCAGTGCCTTCGGTTCAAAGTAAACGAGTTTTGGCATAAATGGTTTCATATGCTTCCCTCCTCTCGTTAGTATGGGAAACGATGAAAAATTAACACGCATTAAAGTTTTCCACGTTTTAACAGCCCTTCAAAAGGCTGTTTTTCTTCTGTATAATTTTACAAATTGAAAAATTTCATAAAGAAAATAAGAAAAATGCAAAATAATTAAAGTTAATTGTTGACGTGATGCTTTTATTATCGGTATCATAAATCTTCGTGAGCAATTATTTTTCGTTATACGATTTTTTATTATTACTGAATTTTTGAGAGGAGAAATTAGATGTCAGTTAAGAAGAAAACGCAAGTACGCACCGGCAAAATGGTACGTGAACTAATGTTAGCAGACGAAGATGTAAGTGCTTCGCTAATTATGGTATATAGTGAAAACGGTGTAAACGCAGAAATTAAAATCGAGGGCTTAACGCCGAAATGTAACGAAGAATTATTTTTGAGCGGAAACGTGGATTGGAACAAGAGTGTTATTTATAAAATTGTTGATTTCACTGGAAACGCTGAAGTTGGTAAAGTTACATTAACAGCGATGAACAAAAATAATGTTTCTCTAGAAATAGAACGCGTTATGTGGAGTAAAGAAAATAAAGAGGCTGCTGAACAAGAAGAAACAGTTGTAGAAGCTACTCCGAAAAAAGAAGTAATTGTAGAAGCTCCAAAAGCAGTTACACCTGCTCCAAAGACTGTTACACGTGTGGAAACACCTGCTACAGCACCAACACCTAAGCCTACTCCGGCACCGACACCGAAGCCAGTAAGTGTAGAAGCAGCTGTAGAATTATCTACTCCAGCACCTGTGAAACGAGAAGTACCAACTCCGGTTACAAAGCAAGAGACAGCACCGGTCGCGCCTGCAAAACCGAAGCAACCTGCTTTGACTGAAACAAATTCAAAACTACAAGAAAATTATGTGAAACTCGTGAAAAAGACAATTGAAGTTTGTCAAGATTACGAGCTTGGCATCGACATAGATGATTCTATTGAAGGCTTAAAAGAAGAACTACAAAGCCAAGGTATTAGCGTTACATTTGACAAAGAAATTATGGACGTTGTCAATCGCCTTCGTTCTTTACAAGATAAAGGAATCAAAGTAGAAAAAGTACTTAATTTACTATAAAAAAATAAGAGGCGGCAATTGCCACCTCTTATTTTTTATAATTCCATTCTTTACTTTCATACTTTTCTTTTGCTAACGTTTGCACTTCATGTAATTGTTCTTCTGTTAATTCATACGGAACAAGCTCTACATCTAATCCTTTTTCAAACCCAACCTCAAACGCTTTAATTAACTGCTCGATTGTAAACGTACGGTCTGTTAATTCATTAATTGCTACCGCCTTAGATGAGAACATACTCTTCATGCGTTCTTTCACACGTTCATTCGGGAATAAAAACAGATCATATAACTCATCTAAATCTATTTCTAATGGAATCGACCCGTGCTGTAAAATAACACCTTTTTGACGTGTTTGCGCACTACCTGCGATTTTTCTTCCTTCTACTACAATTTCATACCAAGACGGTGCATCAAAACATACGCCTGAGCGTGGATTTTTCAAATTTTCACGATCTGCTTCTGTTTTTGGAACTGCATAATACGCTTCTAACCCTAATGCTTTAAAACCATCTAATAAACCTTGCGAAATAACACGATACGCTTCTGTAACTGTTTTTGGCATATTTGGATGATCTTCAGACACAATAACACTGTACGTTAATTCTTTATCATGTAGTACACCCCTGCCGCCTGTTTGACGACGAACGAATCCATATTTCTTTTCGTTAACTACATCCATATTAATATCTTTTTCAACACGCTGGAAATATCCGACTGTTAATGTTGGTACTTCCCATTCATAAAAGCGAATAGTTGGTGGCATTTTCTTTTCACTTTGCCAATTTAATAAACATTCATCTAACGCCATATTAAATGCCGGTGAACATTGACCAGAGTTAATATAACACCATTTTTCTTTTCCCATCCTGCACCTCATATAACCAATTATTTTTCACATTCTCTAGTCTACCAAATTCGACAAAATTTGTGAAAGAATACGAAATTTCTTCTTATATACAAATGAATCTGTTGCATAAATACATATGGGCATTATAATATTGAAAGTAGGATAAGAAAAAAGGGAGCGATAGAATCGTGTCAACAACTTGGATTATTTTATTAGCCGTAATCGTAGCGTTCATCGGTTACACTGTATGGATGTATTTCTATCAGAAGAAATTAATTACAACACTTTCAGAAGAAGAGTTTCGCGCTGGCTACCGTAAAGCACAGCTTATCGATATTCGCGAAGCAGACGAATATACTGCAGGGCATATTTTAGGCGCACGTAACATTCCGTTATCACAAATTCGCCTTCGTCATAAAGAACTTCGTAAAGATCAACCAATTTACTTATACTGCCAAAGCGGATTCCGTACTGGTCGTGCGGCTCAATACTTAAAGAAACAAGGCTACAAAGATTTCTACCAATTACAAGGTGGATTCAAAACGTGGACTGGAAAAATTAAAAAGAAATAATAACATACAAAAACTAGCTGAATGATTCAGCTAGTTTTTCATTTGAAAACTTTCCACGTTATTCTCACACATTTTGACAAAACTTCTTTTATAAACGCAAAAAAGACCCCTATCATTCTCACGCCCGAATAAAAAGGTTACGCGAATAACAGAAGTCATATTTATAACATAGTTTGTGAAAAGCTTTTCAGGTCAAGATTTTTTCATTCTTATTATTTTCCCTTTATAATAAGGAAAGAGGTGATACATATGGCCAATATAAAACAAATTGCAAAAACCGCTGGTGTATCCATATCAACTGTTTCCCGCGTCCTAAATAATCACCCTTACGTAAAAGAAGAAAAACGTAAGCGTGTTCTAGATGCTGTTGAAGAATTGAACTATGCGAAAAATATAAATGCTATTCATTTAATAAAGGGAAAAACATATACAATCGGTGTTATGCTCCCTTTCATTAACCTTCCATACTTCAGTACCATTATTGAAGGTATCGGCAACGAAGCGTTAGCAGCTGGATATCACATTAATTTATGTCAAACGAATTACGATAGTATCGAAGAAATTCGTGTTCTTGAAATGATGAAAATGAAACAATTCGACGGGATGATTATTTGCTCTCGAACGAGTTCATGGGAACAAATTGAACCTTTCGCAAAATTTGCTCCTATTATTTCATGCGAAAAAATGAAGCACCCCCTCATTTCATCTGTCTACGTAGATCATTATGAAGGCTTCCGTCTCGGCACCGCCTATTTACTCAATAAAGGCCATGAAAAAATCGGGATTTGTTTAGCAAGAAAAACAAGTGTAAATTCCATGGAACGTGAAAAAGCGTTTGCTGATACACTTCGTAACGAAGGCAAAACGTTACATCCCGAATGGATTTTTCATCAATGCTATACAATGCAAGACGGTGCACAAATACTCCATCGTATTTTAAACATGAAAAATCGTCCAACTGCTATTTTTACAGCGAACGATCAAGTTGCAGCTGGTTTATTAACAGAGGCTCGCAAGCAAGGTCTTCGAATACCCGAAGACCTTGCTATCCTCGGATTTGATAATCATGAAATTTCAAAGGCGTTAGAAATTTCAACAATTGAACATCCCGGTCTCGAAATGGGCTCACATGCGTTTTCTTTATTCCATAAACAAATCCAAAGCGAGCAAATTATCGGGAACGCAAAAGAGCTTTCATTCCATTTAATTGAACGAGATACTGTCTAATAAGAGCGTTACCTATAGCGCTCTTTTTCAGCTCTTCACCTATTGACTTTATATTTTTACTTGCATATAATGAACCTAACGAACGGTAGGTAGGGGATGAAAATGACAGCAAACCGCATTAAAGCTGTAGCACTTTCTCATTTCGCACGCTACGGCTACGAAGGAACTTCATTAGCAAATATTGCTCAAGAAGTCGGGATTAAAAAACCATCAATTTACGCACACTTTAAAGGAAAAGAAGAGCTATATTTTATATGCTTAGAATCCGCTCTTCAAAAAGACTTACAGAGCTTCACAGGCGATATCGAAAAGTTTTCCAATTCGTCTACTGAAGAATTGCTCTTACAGCTACTAAAGGGCTATGCAAAACGATTTGGTGAAAGTGAAGAATCAATGTTTTGGTTACGCACTTCTTATTTTCCGCCTGATGCATTTCGCGAACAAATTATTAATAAAGCAAATGTACACATTGAAAACGTCGGAAAACTTTTATTCCCTGTATTTAAAAGAGCAAGCGAACAAGATGAGTTGCATAACATTGAAGTAAAAGACGCCTTAGAGGCTTTTCTATGCTTACTTGACGGTCTTATGGTTGAACTACTATACGCAGGTTTAAATCGTTTTGAGACACGTTTAGACGCTTCTTGGAAAGTATTTTGGCGTGGACTTTCAAACTGACGGATTGCTCCTTTGCAATGCGTCGTTTTTAAGCCCTTTACCTAACGACTGGTAGGAAGGAGAAATGACATATGGCATGGATTTATGTAATCTTAGCTGGTATTATTGAAATCTTTTGGGTAATTGGATTAAAACACGCGGAGGCTCCACTTGAATGGGCTGGTGTCGCGTTATTAATTACAATTAGTTTCGTCTTATTATTTAGAGCTTATAAAGATTTACCTGTTGGTACTGTATACGCAGTCTTCACTGGAATTGGAGCTGGTGGAATCGTTCTTACAGAAATTTTCGTTTTCGGAGAGCCATTCTCTATCGTAAAAGTATTATTAATTGGTTTAATCTTCTTCGGCGTAATTGGTTTAAAACGAGTAACAGAAGAAAAAGAAGCGAAGGAGGCCGCATAAAATGGCTTGGGTATTTTTAATTCTAGCTGGTATTTGTGAAATTATTGGTGTACTCTTTATGAAAGTAGCCACTGAAAAGAAAGGCTGGGCACCAAAAGTTATTTTAATCGCTAACTTCGGCGTAAGCTTCTTCTTCTTATCCCTAGCGATGAACACATTACCGATGGGAACTGCTTACGCGATTTGGACTGGAATCGGAACTGCCGGAAGTGCACTTCTAGGCATCCTTATTTTCCGCGAATCAGCGGATTGGCGTCGTCTTGCTTTCTTAAGCTGCATTCTATGCGGCGCTGTTGGCTTAAAACTATTAAGCTAACGTGAGGTGAATGTCATGTGGAAAGAAAAAGGGAAGCAACTGTTAGCATGGATCACGCTTAGTATCGTCGTTCTATTACAGATTTTCCGAATAGGAAAGCCCACTACGGTGCGATAGTACCCCCTTTAGGGGTGGGATGATAGTGAGGTC
>NZ_JAQFUY010000043.1:0-29767 GCF_027716745.1 Bacillus cereus group sp. Bc010 | reverse complement strand
CCGGAAGATCCAAAAGAGCCAGAAGTGAAACCGGAAGATCCAAAAGAGCCAGAAGTGAAACCGGAAGATCCAAAAGAACCAGAAGTGAAACCGGAAGATCCAAAAGAGCCAGAAGTGAAACCGGAAGATCCAAAAGAGCCAGAAGTGAAACCGGAGGATCCGAAAGAACCAGAAGTGAAACCGGAAGATCCGAAAGAGCCAGAAGTGAAACCGGAGGATCCGAAAGAACCAGAAGTGAAACCGGAAGATCCAAAAGAGCCAGAAGTGAAACCGGAAGATCCAAAAGAGCCAGAAGTGAAACCGGAGGATCCGAAAGAACCAGAAGTGAAACCGGAAGATCCGAAAGAGCCAGAAGTGAAACCGGAGGATCCGAAAGAACCAGAAGTGAAACCGGAAGATCCAAAAGAGCCAGAAGTGAAACCGGAGGATCTGAAAGAACCAGAAGTGAAACCGGAAGATCCAAAAGAGCCGGAAGTGAAACCGGAGGATCCGAAAGAGCCGAAGGAACCAGAGGTGAAACCAGAAAATCCAGAAGTCAGATTGGAAAAATTAATTAAAGAGCCGCAAGTAAAAGTAGAAAGAGAATTACCTAAAACAGGGGCAGCATCTCCATTGATGATGTCAGTTGGTGCGGGAATTTCATTCTTAGTTGGCGGAGTATTATTCATATTAGGTAGAAGAAGAAAACAATAATTCTTTTTTAGGTGAAAAGCACGATGAGTTCGATCTTGTATTGGATTCATTGTGCTTTTGTTTTTGATATATAAAGAAAAGCTCCTTCCATACATGGAAGGAGCTTTATTTTTGTATATTAAAACATACTAGAGCTATGCATCGGTTGAAGTTTTGCGTTTGGATCGAAGTAAGCTTTTGCATTGTTTACTGCTGTTGGTGCTTCACCGAAGCCGCAAGCAATGAGTTTTACTTTTCCTTCATATGTACAAATGTCACCAGCAGCGTAAATGCCAGGAATATTTGTTTCCATTTTCGAGTTCACGAGAATGCTGTTTTTTTGTATATCTAAGCCCCAGTTTTTAATTGGGCCAAGGGAAGAAACGAAGCCGTAGTTTACGATTACATCATCAACATCGATGATAATTTTTTCTTCCGTTTTTACATGCTGAAGAACGACTTGTTCAATTTTGTCATCACCAATGAGTTCTACTGGAACGTATGGTGTGCTTACTTCTGCACGAGAGTTCATTAAGCTTTCTACGCTATGTTCATGCGCACGGAATTTATCACGGCGATGAACGATTGTAACTTTGTCAGCGATTGGCTCTAACATCATTGTCCAATCAACAGCTGAATCGCCGCCGCCAAATACTACGACGCGCTTACCAGCAAATTTATTCATATCATCAACGAAATAATGTAAGTTTTTCTTTTCATACTTTGCTGTTCCCTCTAATTCTAAGCGGCGTGGTTGGAAAGCACCATTGCCAGCAGTAATAATTACTGATTTAGAATAGTGAGTTTGCTTATTTGTAACAAGTTTAAATATACCGTCAGCTTGTTTCTCAAGCGTATCAACAGCTTCTTCTAAACAAACGGTTGGATCAAATTTCTTCATTTGCTCTTTTAAGTTATCAACTAATTCTTGTGCACGCACTTTCGGGAATCCGGCTACATCATAAATGTATTTTTCAGGGTAGAGTGCGGATAATTGTCCTCCAAGCTGAGGTAAGCTTTCAATAATTTTTACACTTGCTTGTCTCATACCACCATAAAATGCTGTGAATAGTCCTGTTGGACCACCACCAATAATTGTTATGTCGTAAACTTTTTGATTTTCTGCCACTTTCATTCCCCCTATAGATGGAATTTTGATATTGATTTCATATATTGTTCATATGTACACGAAAATCCTGCAAATGATGACACTTTCAAATAAATGATAGCATATTTGAGTTCATAATACTTCTGAAAACGACTGAATTGTGTGTAAGTTTTCGCATAGATGCTTTTTACATTGTATAAAATATACAGAAAGGAAAATACATGAAAAAAAGGCTGAAAAACCCTTGAAAACGCTATGTTATTTTAAAATATTGATAATTCTCCAGACGCTTGAATTCTGGAATAAAACCGACTAATATAGGGAAGTATTATGTTAAATTTCTATGACAAAATTCGTACGATTTTTTGACTGCGTTTTGTTATGATATAGAATGTGATAAATTCCACATTCTTGACAAATAGAGTTTTTAGTACTTGGTATTATTTTTCATTACTATTATATAAAGAAAAGGGTTGTGATTTGGTGAAGACTCCAAAAATCGTAGTTTTAGGTGCAGGTTATGGCGGGATGATTACGACTGTTCGTCTGCAAAAAGCATTATCTGTAAATGAAGCTGAAATTACGTTAGTAAACAACAACAGCTATCACTACCAAGCGACTTGGTTACACGAGAGCGCAGCTGGTACATTACAAGATGAAAAAATCTGTCTAGATATTCAAGACGTTATTGATACAAATAAAGTGAACTTTGTACAAGATACAGTAGTAGAAATTAAAGCTGCTGAAAAACGCATTATCTTAAAAGACGGCGAGTTAGAATATGACTACTTAGTAATCGGTCTTGGTTTCGAATCAGAAACATTCGGAATTACAGGATTAAAAGAGCATGCATTCTCAATCGCTAACATTAATGCAACTCGTCAAATTCGTGAGCATATGGAAGCTAGCTTCGCTAAATATGCAGATGAAAAGCGCGATGAGTTAGTAACAATCGTTGTTGGTGGTGCTGGATTTACTGGTATCGAGTACGTAGGTGAGCTTGCAAACCGCGTTCCTGAACTTTGTAAACAGTACAATGTACCACGTGAAAAAGCACGTATTATTTGTGTAGAAGCTGCTCCAACAGCACTTCCAGGTTTCGATCCAGCGTTAGTAGAATACGCTGTGAAACAACTTGAGAAAAAAGGTGTAGAATTCCGCATCGGTACAGCAATTAAAGAAGCAACTGAAGAAGGTATTATCGTTGCAAATGGTGATGACACTGAATTAATTAAGTCTGAAACAGTAGTTTGGGCTGCAGGTGTTCGTGGTAACGGTATTGTGGAAGAGTCTGGTTTTGAAGCAATGCGCGGACGTGTAAAAGTTGATGAGTACATGCACGCTCCAGGATACGAAGATGTATTCATGGTTGGTGACGCAGCGTTAATCATTAACGAAGAAATTAACCGTCCATACCCACCAACAGCACAGATCGCAATTCAACAAGGTTACAACATTGCGCACAACTTAACTGTGTTAGTTCGTGGTAAAGGTGAAATGAAGAAATTCGTATTCGACAATAAAGGATCTGTATGTTCTTTAGGTCATGACGATGCAATGGGCGTTGTCATGGGCAAAAAGTTAACAGGTTGGAAAGCTTCCTTCATGAAGAAAGTTATCGATAACCGTTACCTATTCTTATTAGGTGGACCTTTATTAGTTCTTAAAAAAGGTAAATTAAAGTTCTTTTAATATATAGTAGAGAAAGCAGAAACGGCTAAGAGCTGTTTCTGCTTTTTTCATTTTAAAAATATAGTATAATGTATAAAAAGAAAGAATATTCTGTCCGTTCTAATAGAGGAGGTTATTACATCATGGAGAAGCGAGGAAAAGTATGGTTAGCTGTCAGTGGGCTAGTAGCTACAAAAGATGGCAGGTGGCTATTCGTTAAGAAGAAATACAGTGGATTAAAGGGGAAATGGTCTTTACCGGCTGGATTTGTAAATGAAGGTGAGACCGTTGATGAAGCTGTGAAGCGTGAAGTGTTAGAAGAGACAGGTATTGTCGCTCATGTGAAGGGGATCATTGGTGTTAGATCGGGCGTGATTCGCAATGAGATTAGTGATAATATGATTATTTTCCTTTTGGAGCCTGAAGGGGAAGAGATTATTGTACAGGAGAAGGAATTGTCTGAAGTAGCGTTTCTACATCCGGATACGATTGCGGACGATCCAAATACGTCTGTGCTTATTACATATTTGTTAGAAAGACAATCAGAATTACATCTTGAAATGGACAAAACATTAAATCCAGGAGAGCAATTTGGTTATACAGCCTATCACGTATTTACGGCATGTACGAAGGAGAGGGAGAAAGAGTGAGTATACCAGTACTACTTATTTCAATGATGTTATTTTTTATTTTGTTTTTTGGAATTGGATTTTTACTCAACATGATATTACGAGCGACATGGGTAATGGTTATTGTGTATCCGATTGTTTGTATGCTTATTATTAATAAGGCGAGTGTGTGGGATTATTTTTCAAAGCCAAAAGAAACATTCTCTTCATTTGGGACAAGTGTATCGCATTTAGGACAAGCAGATGTGTTTATTTTATCTACTGGATTGATTGGTGCTGCTTTAGCCGGAATCGTTATTAAGAAACTTCGGAAAAGCGGATATCAAATGTTTTAATCTCCAATGCAATTGGAGATTATTTTTTTGCATATTCTTTCATCGTATAGGGAATGATTAACGATGAAGGAGTGTGGAATATAAAAATGTTAAAACGATATTGTATTCGCATTATGATGACTTGTTTACTTGTATCCGCATTATGCGTAACATGGAATGCTTTCACAGGAGTTTCTTTATTAGAGATTGTAAAGAAATATGAGGGAACGAGTGCAAAAGAAGTACATGCAGCAGAAGTTAAGAGAAATGTTGCTCCGAGTAAAGAAGTGATAAATGCTTTAGAGCAGGCAAATGACTGGTCTAAATATCGTTCAATTGAAATGACTGCAACAGGTTATACATCGGGAATTGAGTCAACTGGTAAGAGGCCGGGACATCCGGAGTATGGTATTACATATTCAGGTGTTAAGGCGAAAAGGGATTTATATTCCACAATCGCAGCGGACTTACGCGTATTCCCGATTGGAACAATTTTATTCATACCAGGTTATGGGTATGGTGTAGTAGCTGATAAGGGCGGTGCAATAAAAGGAAACCGTCTTGATTTGTATTATGATACGGTGAAAGATGTTTATAGCCAATGGGGTAAGAAAAAAGTAAATGTGTATATAGTTAAGCTAGGAAATGGTAAGTTTTCAGAAGAAGAGTTAACGATGTTAAATCAAGACGAAACGATGCAAGTGTTTCGTGGTCAATATTTAAAACAAAGATAGTCTAGTGGTAATTACCCTAGACTTTTTTAATTTTATATCGGATGTAACAGAAGTTAGAATTGTCGCATTTTATCGAAAATAAAGTTATAATAAAGATAGAGTAGAGAAATTTAGGGGGTCTGAACATGTTTCACGTACAAAAAGAATTAGGAAGCCATGAAGCGGTGATTGTTGCCTTATTTGAAGAAGAGAAAACGAGTAGTTTTGTACAAGAACTGGACAAAGCGTTTGAAGGACAATTACAAGTTTTATTAGAAGAGAAAGAACTTTCTACGAAGAAGAAAGCTATTTCAAAAGTACATAGTTTAGGAAAAACAGAGGTAAAACGCTATTATTTTGTTGGTTTAGGTAAGAAAGAATCTTATACGACAGAAACATTACGTGCGGCTCTTGGTAAGGCATTTAAAACATTGCAAGCAGCAAAAGTACAAGATGCAGCAATCTTGCTTGATTCTTTCGTAACAGAGAAATTAGACGCGATTGATGTCGCTCATATTGCAGCAGAAGTACAAGGCCTTGGTACATATGAGTTACAAACGTATAAATCAGATAAAAAGGATCGTGTGGAGCTAGAGAAGTTCACGGCTATTACAGCGGAAGATACACAAGAAATTGAAGCTGCATTAACAGTTGGCTACGTACATGGGCGTGCAACAAATTCAGCTCGTACACTTGTAAATATGCCGCCAAACGTATTAACAGCGACAAAGCTCGCTGAGTATGCTGTTGAGTTAGCCGAGAAGTATGATATGGATTATAAAGTTCTTGAGAAAGAAGAGATGGAAGAGCTTGGTATGGGTGCGTTACTTGCAGTAAACCAAGGTAGTGTAGAGCCACCCAAAATGATCGCTCTTATTTATAAAGGAAAAGAAGAGTGGACAGATGTTATTGGATTCGTTGGAAAAGGAATCACATACGATACAGGCGGTTATTCTTTAAAACCACGTGAAGGCATGGTCGGTATGAAAGGTGATATGGGCGGTGCGGCTGCTGTATTAGGTGCGATGGAAATTATCGGTGAACTTCGCCCAGAGCAAAATGTGATCGCTGTTATTCCATCAACAGATAACGTTGTAAGTGGTACAGCATTTAAGCCAGACGATGTAATCACATCTATGAGCGGAAAAACAATTGAAGTATTAAATACAGATGCAGAAGGTCGCTTAGCATTAGCTGACGGTATTACGTATGCTAAAAAATTAGGTGCAAACTACCTTATTGATGTTGCGACATTGACAGGTGGAGTAATTGTTGCACTTGGAAATCATACGACAGGTGCAATGACAAATAATGAAGAGTTATTCGAGCAAGTGCTAGAGGCATCTATGGAAACAGATGAATCAATTTGGCAATTACCGATTTTTGATCGTGATAAAGAGCGCGTGAGAAACAGTAAGTTTGCTGATTTAAATAACTCACCAGGCCGTGAAGGACATGCGGTTATGGCAGGTACATTCCTAGGTGAATTCGCTGAAGATACACCTTGGGTACATTTAGACATCGCTGGAACATCTGAATCATCAGGAGCGCATGATTTAGGACCAGCTGGAGCGACAGGTGCAATGGTACGTACACTTGCAACACTTGTTGAACGTTTCGGAGAAGAATAGGATAATAAGAGAAGGCTGTTCCTACATTTTGGAACAGCCTTTTTTATTGATATATGGTGTTACGGCCGATGTAATTTTACTTTATAGAGAAATTGTATATAAAGTCCCGTTTAAAGCAAAGGAAGTGCGGCCCGTTTCTTCAGAGACAACTAAAATAAGGGCATCGCTTTTTTCTGATAAGCCAATTGCAGCTCTGTGACGTGTTCCGAGTTCAGGATCAACTTCTGTACTTTTCGTTAATGGAAGAATATTAGCAGCAGAAACAATATGGTTATTTTTAACGAGAACGGCTCCGTCGTGAAGAGGGTTCCCTGGATAAAAAATCGATTCGAGCAGTGGTGCGGTTAAATGAGCATGTAATGTTGTTCCAGTTTGAATACAAGATTCAAGTGGCTCGTTTCGTTCCACAACAATAAGAGCACCATGTTTTCTGGCACTTAAATGTTGAACAGCTGTTGTAATGAACTGTGAGCTTTCTGTATAAGGTGATAAATACGCTTGAATATAGTATGTAGCTGCCAGTGTTTGTACATTTGCTAACATATGATGAATATCTTCCATCTTGCACAAAATACATTCATCTTCTTTATCAATTGCCTGCCTCATAATTGATAATTCTTTTTCAGCAATTTCAATCATTTGCTTTGTTTGTATTTTGAGCTCTTCTGACAAGCCCCATTCTTGCATAATCCTCATTCCCTTTAGTGGAGTATTTAATCATAGTGTATACAAATATTCCTAGTAAAATCCTGTTAGATTGTAAAAAATATTGAGATACAGGTTGTTTTTTTCATATAATAAAGGTATGACAAGCGAGAGGAGATAGAAGTATGAACTGGAAACAAGAATTTAGTCGCTGGCTTTCATATGCAGAGTTAGATGCAGAACTAAAAGAACAGTTAGAAAACATGAAGCAAGATGAGAAAAAAATCGAGGACAGCTTTTATAAAAATCTAGAATTCGGCACAGGTGGTATGCGTGGTGAACTTGGTGCTGGTACGAACCGTCTGAACGTATATACAGTTCGTAAAGCGACACAAGGATTAGCGAAGTTTATTGAAAAGTTAGGTGAAGAAGCGAAGAAGCGTGGTGTTGTTGTAGCGTATGATTCTCGTCATAAATCACCTGAGTTCGCAATGGAAGTTGCTGCTACACTAGGTGCACACGGCATTACAACATATGTGTTTGAAAGCTTACGTCCAACGCCAGTGCTTTCTTTCGCAGTTCGTCATTTACATACAGTGAGTGGAATCGTTCTTACGGCAAGTCATAATCCGCCTGAATATAACGGTTATAAAGTATACGGTGAAGATGGTGGGCAGTTGCCTCCAAAAGAAGCTGATGAATTAATTAGCTACGTAAACGCAGTAGAAGATGAATTAACAGTTGAGGTTGCTGATGTGGAGCAATTAAAAGCTGACGGTTTATTACATATTATTGGACAAGAAGTCGATGATGCATATGCTGCAGAATTGAACAATGTCATTATTAATAAAGAAATGGTACAAAAGGTTGGGAAAGATTTAAAAATCGTCTTCACACCACTACATGGAACATCAAATATTTCTGTACGCCGTGGTTTAAAAGAAGTTGGATTTACAGATGTAACAGTTGTAAAAGAGCAAGAGTTACCAGATCCGAACTTCTCTACAGTAAAATCACCGAACCCAGAAGAGCACGCAGCATTTGAATATGCAATTCGTGACGGTGAGAAGGTAGGCGCAGATGTGTTAATCGCAACGGATCCTGACGCAGACCGCCTTGGTGTAGCAGTTCGTAATCACGATGGTGAGTTCCAAGTATTAACAGGTAACCAAACAGGTGCATTAATGCTTGATTACTTATTATCTCAAAAGAAAGAAAACGGAACGCTACCAGAGAACGGTGTTGTATTAAAAACAATCGTAACATCTGAAATTGGTCGTACAATCGCGAAAGCATACGGTTTAGATACAGTTGATACGTTAACTGGATTTAAATTTATCGGTGAGAAAATTAAACAGTATGAAGAAAGCGGACAATACGAATTCCAATTCGGTTATGAGGAAAGCTATGGTTATTTAATCCGTCCATTCTGCCGTGATAAAGATGCAGTACAATCTGTTCTATTTGCATGTGAAGTAGCTGCATACTACAAATCACAAGGTAAAACGTTATACGATGGTCTATTAGAAGTGTTTGAGAAGTACGGTTTCTTCCGTGAAGATCTTGTATCGTTAACGCTAAAAGGAAAAGATGGAGCGGAACAAATCCAAGAAATGATGGCAACATTCCGTGAAAATCCTCCGAAAGAAGTAGCGGGCTTAACAGTTGTAGCAGTTGAAGACTATAAAGCGAGCATGATTACATCTTTACAAGATGGACATAAAGAAGAGATTCACTTACCGAAATCAAATGTGTTAAAATATCAATTAGAAGATGGTTCTTGGTTCTGCCTACGTCCATCTGGAACTGAACCGAAGATTAAGTTCTACTTCGGTGTTCAAGATAATTCTTTACAAAATAGTGAACAAAAGTTACTTACTATTAAAGAAGATATTATGAATCGTTTATAATATAAAGTAATTTTAAGTAGTAAGGAACAAAAGGGAGCGAGATCTCCCTTTTGTTTTATGTAGGAAATGATTGCTATGAATTCCGACAGGAGAGAGGATATTTTGTGATGAAAAAAGTAAGAAAAGCGATAATCCCAGCAGCTGGATTAGGAACACGTTTTTTACCAGCAACGAAAGCGATGCCGAAAGAAATGTTACCGATTGTTGATAAACCAACTATCCAATACATTGTAGAAGAAGCAGTAAAATCAGGAATCGAAGATATTATTATCGTTACTGGTAAAACGAAGCGTTCTATTGAAGATCATTTTGATAATGCATTTGAGTTAGAGCAAAACTTATTAGAAAAGAAAAAGTATGAGTTACTTGAAAAAGTACAGGCTTCTTCAAAAATGGTAGACATTCACTATATTCGTCAAAAAGAACCAAAAGGATTAGGTCACGCTGTTTGGTGTGCGCGTAAATTCATTGGTGATGAGCCATTTGCTGTTTTATTAGGTGATGATATCGTTCAAGCTGAAAAACCATGTTTACGTCAATTAATTGAAGAATATGATAAAACGCTTTCTTCTGTTATTGGTGTACAAACGGTTCCAGAAGATGAAACACACCGTTACGGAATTATCGATCCGTTAGAGCAGGAAGGACGTCGTTACCAAGTTCGCAATTTCGTTGAGAAACCAGCAGCAGGTACAGCACCTTCAAACTTAGCAATTATGGGACGTTACGTTTTAACACCTGAAATCTTCATGTTCTTAGACCAGCAACATGTTGGTGCTGGTGGTGAAATTCAGTTAACAGATGCGATTCAAAGCTTAAACGAAATTCAACGTGTATTCGCTTACGACTTCGAAGGAAAGCGCTACGACGTAGGTGAAAAGTTAGGATTTGTTCAAACAACAATCGAAATGGCACTACAACACCCAGAATTACGTGATGACATGGTTACGATGATGAAGAAAATTTTAGAAGAACAAACGAATCAAGAGTCTTAATATAAAAAAGGAGTTGTTCCAGTAGGAACAACTCCTTTTTCTTATGAAATCGTCGAATGAGAATGCTGATAAGCGGAACGGCGTACAGCATAGTATATACGAGGTGCGATAATAGCACCGATAATGGTAAATGCAATATCTTTTACTGCAAACCACATCATAATCATCCAAGCAGCTTTATAGCTCATATTACCACCCATGAAGAGATTGACTGCTCCGTACATGTAAGTAGTACCGATAATATACGTTAAAATGATTCCTGTGAACGAAGCAATTGCAAATGTACGAAATGTCGGTCGTTCCTTTTGTTCTACTAATTTTCCTGATACGTAAGCAACGATAATAAATGCAATAATAAAGCCACCAGTAGGATCTAAAAGTGCTCCAAATCCAGCTTTGAAGTTAGCGAAGATTGGCGCACCTGCTACTCCAACAAGCATGTAAACGGTCATTGATAATGCACCAAGTCTACTTCCAAGAAGAAGCCCTGCTAAAATTGCGAAAAATGGTTGCATAGATAGTGGGACGCCCGCTATTTGTAAGAATGGTGCCCAAGATACAATATTTGCACCAATGGCCATAAGAGCAACGAACATGGCAGCTAATGCTAAATCTAAAACATGAAATCTTCTCATAATGTTAACCTCCTGTTGTTTTTAGGTTAACATTATCGTAGCGAAAAGATTTACTTGTTGTCAATTAAAATATTTTGATAAGAAGGCTTTAAATAGTCTCTTAACAACGTATAAGGAATACGAAATTGCGGAATTCCACTTGAATAAGGGGCAATCTCATATAAAGGGAAATAAATGACGAGATTGTCCGGTTCTAAAAAGAAGTGGAACTTTTTCGTGCTCATGACTTTTTCAGATGCATCCGGAAAATAAATACTTTCATTTTGTTTAATTTGTCTTACAATCTCAGCACGAATTACTTCTTTGTATGCATCTTTTTGTTGAAATAAATCGTCTAAGTGTAGTAACTTTTTTTCGTTTAAATCGAATGTGTTTGCCTTCCACGTATAAAGACCATGTGCTCCGCCTGTATATTGATAGTAATTCAAATATAGGCTAAGAAAAGGTGGTTTATTTAAAGAGACTTTATAATCAACATTCGCCACGTACGGATGAAATGGTGTACTTGATCCTTCTGTTTCTTTATAATATTTTTTTGCGTCTTTTTCTAATTTGGTTTTAAATTTGTCAGTAGATTTTTTGTAATAGAAATTGAGCTTATTTTGAAATTTAGAATCGGAAAAGTTATGAAAAGAAGGTCTGTTAATTTGATATTCTATATAAGGTTTCTTACCTTTTTGTGTGACAGTCTGAACATCGATTGTCAGGTTGGATGCTTTGGCTACTAGTGCACAATTTGGTACAATAGTCAGCAAGGAGCACATAAGCAGTAATATACAAAATTTCTGTTTCATTTAGGTGAAACCTCCTTATATAAGTGTTATAAGTAGTTTGAAAATAAATAGGTAAAATTATACATTTTATTAAAGTAAGAGAAGGGGGAAACGATATGGCAAAAACTTTAATGGATTCACTTGGAATTGAGTTGTTAGAGATGACAGAAGATAAGGTGGTTGCTACGATGCCCGTAGATGAGCGTACGCATCAGCCATTTGGATTTTTACATGGTGGTGCTTCTGTTGCGTTGGCGGAAACAGTAGCAAGTGTCGGTTCATACAATTTAATTGATCAAGAAAAATGCATCTGTTTCGGTCTAGAAATTAATGCAAATCATATTCGCTCAAAGAAAGATGGAATTGTAACAGCGATCGGAACACCGATACATAGAGGAAACTCAACGATGGTTTGGGATGTACGTATCATTGATGAGAATGACGATTTATTATGTATTTCAAGATGTACAGTAGCAATTAAAGAAAAACGTGAAAAGTAAAAAAAGAGGCGCTCATTAGAGCAGCCTCTTTTTCTTATAATTAGAACTGGATTTTCTTCTCTAAGAAACCTTTTAGTTCGCTAATTGGCATACGAACTTGTTCCATTGTGTCACGGTCACGTACTGTAACAGCTTTGTCTTCAACTGAGTCGAAGTCGTAAGTGATACAGAATGGTGTACCGATTTCGTCTTGACGACGGTAACGTTTACCGATAGAACCAGTTTCGTCAAAGTCTACCATGAAGTCTTTAGCTAGTTCTGCAAATACTTCAGTAGCACCTTCAGATAGCTTTTTAGATAATGGTAAGATAGCTGCTTTGTATGGTGCTAAAGCAGGGTGGAAACGAAGAACTGTACGAGAATCGTTTTCTAATTGCTCTTCTTCGTATGCATCACATAAGAATGCTAATGTTACGCGGTCAGCACCTAAAGATGGCTCGATGCAGTATGGTACGTAACGTTCATTCGTTTGTGGATCAATATAGTTAAAGTCTTCGTTAGAGTGTTCCATGTGACGTTTTAAATCGAAGTCTGTACGAGATGCAACGCCCCATAGTTCGCCCCAACCGAATGGGAATTTGAATTCAATGTCAGTTGTCGCGTTACTGTAGTGAGATAATTCCTCTTCACCGTGGTCACGAAGACGCATGCTTTCTTCAGTCATACCAAGTGAAAGTAACCAGTTCTTACAAGTTTCACGCCAGAATGCGAACCACTCTAAATCTTCACCAGGCTTACAGAAGAATTCAAGTTCCATTTGTTCGAATTCACGTGTACGGAATGTGAAGTTACCAGGCGTGATTTCGTTACGGAAGCTCTTACCGATTTGGCCAATACCAAATGGAAGCTTTTTACGCATAGAGCGTTGTACGTTTTTGAAGTTTACGAAAATACCTTGTGCTGTTTCTGGACGAAGGAAGATTTCGTTTGTGCTAGACTCTGTAACACCTTGGAATGTTTTGAACATTAAGTTGAACTGACGGATTTCAGTGAATTCTTCACTACCGCAATCAGGACATTTTACTTCATGTTCTTTCATTAAGTCAGCCATTTGGTCGAAAGTAAGACCATCAACAACCATTTCGATGCCTTTTGCATCTAATGCATCTTCAATTAATTTGTCAGCACGGTGACGCGCTTTACATTTTTTACAGTCGATCATTGGATCGTTGAAGTTACCAACGTGACCAGAAGCGATCCAAGTTTTTGGGTTCATTAAAATAGCTGCGTCTAAACCAACGTTGTATGGGGATTCTTGAATGAATTTTTTCCACCAAGCTTTTTTAACGTTATTTTTTAATTCGATTCCAAGTGGACCGTAATCCCAAGTGTTTGCAAGACCACCGTAAATTTCAGAACCAGGGAAAACGAAACCGCGATGTTTCGCTAAGTTTACTACTTGTTCCATTGAATACATAATAAAATCCTCCTTTTGAAAGTTAACGTATTGGCGATGACGTGCTCAGGTAACTTGTGAAACGAGCAGTATATGCTTTAAAAAACATAAAAAAACGCTCATCCCAAGGCCTTATTGCCTAGGGACGAGCGTTTGCCCGCGGTTCCACCCTAGTTGATACACAAAAGGTGCATCCACTTTATCACGTATTGCTCGAGACTGCCGTTTCCTTGCGGCTTCAGGCTTTCACTATCCCTGAATCGCTTTTTGTGCAAGTACTTATAAGTCCGTCATCGCTACTTATATTAATAATAATGAACATATTCTAACACGTTCTTTTTTAAATCTCAATAGAGGAACGCGTCTATCTACGATAGAGTCTCGCCTATTTTTTCGTTATTTATTCCGTAATTTTCTTTAATGTGCTTAATTGCTTCACGCCTGCTGAGCGGGGCAAGCTCGTTATTTTGCACGTATTCCCAAACGACATGGGGCTTTGTTTTTGCATATTCGCGAAGTACCCATCCAATCGCTTTTTGAATGAAAAATTCTTTCGAAGAATGTAGTTGTCCAATAACCCAAAAAAGAAGTTCTTCATCCATCTTTTGTTTATATTTTAGCTGGAATAAAATAGCGGCGCGTTGTAACCATATGTTATTTGATGCAATCCATTTTGGAATATAGGCAGAAATCAATTCTGGATGTTGTAAAAAAATAGTACCTAAAAATGTAGGGACGATGCTATCGACAGTGTCCCACCAAGATTTTGTTACAATGAGTTCTTCTAAGAAGCGGATATGCGTTTCGTTTATATGCTTTTTATATTTTTGCATCATATCGAGTGCGGCTGCCTGAAATTCTCGTTCTGGTAAATCCCAAAGCTCACGTACGATAACTTGGAAGTCTTTTTGGTCTGGGAGAGTATGTATTTGAATGACGTCTTTCAATAATTGTCTTCTCTCGGGAGTTTGAATACCAAGAAACGGGAAGTGATTTTTCATATAACGTGCCATCGGTTCTGCTTTTTCTGGGTTTTGATTTGCTATGAAGTGCTCTTGTAATGCTTTTACAAATGGGTGCATAAGTACATTCTCCTCTCTTATTATCTTGCTTATTTCATTATACAGAGAGTTTGGTTGAATTTTAAAACATAACTTGCCATGTAACGAAATATGTTGAAAGTAGAGAGGAGAGGATAAGATGGAAGATCAAGGCGTACTAGCAGGTTTCTTTGCTCTTAGTTTTGCGTTTATTCTTGTTATCATAATTTGGGCAATTATTTCGTATTTGTTAACGGCTTTTGCACTGTATACGATGGCGAAAAATGATGGTGCAACGGATGGGGTTCTTGCTTTTATTCCTTTTATAAATAGTAAAACATGGGGCGATTTAGCAAAAGATAAATTACCAGATTTCTTGAAAGAAGAAGCAGGATGGAAAGTATTCGGCATATATGTCGCGTGTTTCATTTTTAATTTCGTACCAATTATAAGTATACTAGCAACAGCTGTATCGATTGTGTTGTCCATTTATCTCATCTACGCTATCTTAGACAGATATGGAACGAACTCTATATTATTTACAATTATTCATGTCATCACATTTTCGGTGTTCTTGCCGATTCACTTGTTCATTATTCGAAATGAGCCGGTGAGGTATAACGAGTAGTATATGTAATATTTGAGATAGAAAAAGCGCCCTGAAAGCAGGGCGCTTTTTGTGCTACATAAGGTAGCGTACATAAATATAAATATGAGAAATGATTAATGAAACGATCATAATTGGGAAACCGACTTTTAAGAAGTCCATGTAGCTAAATTTATGTCCTTCTCGGCTTGCGATACCTGCAACGATTACGTTAGCAGAAGCGCCGATTAATGTTCCGTTTCCGCCTAGACAAGCACCTAATGCTAATGCCCACCATAATACGTCGATTTGCGCGTCAGCAGGTGATAAACCTAATCCGACAGCCATATCGTTAATAAGAGGAATCATTGTTGCAACGAATGGAATGTTATCAATCGTTGCAGAGGCGATACCAGATACCCATAAAATAAGGATAGATGCGTAAGAAATATCTCCGCCTGTTATGCCAATTACTTTTTGAGCTAACATTTTAATAAGACCGATATCGATAAGTCCTCCAACGAGTACGAATAGTCCTGCGAAGAAGAAGATTGTTACCCATTCTACACTTGCGAATACTTCTTCAATTTCATGTTCTTTTACACCGATTAACATAAGTACAGTAGCACCAGTTAAAGCGATGATAGCTGCATCGACGTGGAAAATGGAATGGGTCATGAAACCTACAATTGTAAGTCCAAGTACTGTTAAAGACTTTTTCATTAATACTGGATCTTTAATGTATTGTTTTTCATCTAAACTCATTAATTTTTTAACTTGTACAGGATCAGCGATTAATTGTTTGCGGTACATGAAGTAAAGGATTGTCGCTGTCACACCAATGATAATAATTACGATTGGCGCTAAGTTTAGCAAGAAAGCATTGAAATCTAAATGCTTATTGGCAGAACCAATCATAATGTTAGGTGGATCACCAATTAATGTTGCTGTTCCCCCGATGTTTGAAAAAATAATTTCAGAAAGTAAATAAGGAACAGGATTTACTTGCAGTATGCGCGTAATAGATAAAGTAACTGGAACAACAAGAAGTACAGTTGTAACGTTATCTAAAAACGCGGAACCAAGTGCAGTAAGTAAGGAAAGTGAAATTAAAATTTTAATTGGATTTCCTTGCGCTCCTTTTGCTGCTTTAATGGCAACGTATTGGAAGACGCCCGATTTACTCGTAATGTTCACCAAAATCATCATACCGATGAGTAGTGTAATCGTCCCCCATTCAATATGTTTCGTAAAGGCATTGTGTAAATCAACAACCCCCATAATTACCATGAGTGCTGCACCAAGAAGTGCGATGACAGCGCGATTAATTTTTTCAGAAATAATAATGGCATATGTAATTAAAAAGACTGCGATAGCAAAATAATACTGCCAGTTTGCGAGCTCTTGCGTTGTTTCGTGCAAAACTCTCATCTCCTTTCATTCACTTTTCTTAGTGTGTCAAAAATTAACTAGATGAAACACACATAACGTCATTATAAAGTAGAAAAATGTCGGATGTAAATGAAAGGGCTTATTTTGTTATATTTTCTGCAAAGGTTACTTTTTCTTATTTTTAAAAATATTTGCGGGCATTTGACATATATATAAGATACATCCAATCTGAATATTTAAAATGGAATTAGCATTCGAGCTTGTTCGTGTAGGAGTGTCAAATAGAAAGGAATGACAAAGATGATAAGGAAGGGATCGTATGAATGAACAACAATTTTTATTTTTGGATTTTGAGTTTACGATGCCCCAGCACAGAAAAAAACCAAAAGGATTTTTCCCGGAGATTATTGAGGTAGGACTCGTTTCGGTTGTTGGCTGTAAGGTAGAAGATACGTATTCAGCTCATGTTAGGCCGAAAACTTTTCCATCTTTAACGGATCGATGTAAGAAGTTTTTAGGGATTAAACAAGAAGTCGTAGATAAAGGAATTTCGTTTCCAGAACTCGTTGAAAAACTTGCAGAATATGAAAAGAGATGTAAACCGACCATTGTTACGTGGGGAAATATGGATATGAAAGTGTTGAAGCATAATTGTGAAAAAGCGGGAGTAGATTTTCCTTTCCAAGGACAGTGTCGTGATTTATCACTTGAGTATAAGAAGTTTTTTGGTGAGAGAAATCAAACAGGACTGTGGAAAGCAATTGAGGCGTATGGAAAAGTAGGGACGGGTAAGCATCATTGTGCGCTAGATGATGCGATGACGACGTATAATATTTTTAAGTTAGTAGAAAAAGATAAAGAGTATTTAGTGAAACCAGCACCTCCAACATTAGGGGAACTCGTTGATTTTTCAAAAGTGTTAAAGAAAGTGAGTACACAGTAACGACCAAATTGCACAGTATGTAATTTGGTCGTTTTGTTTTTTTAAAGTTTGTAGTCTTTTTTTAATTGCTCTAATGTTTCTAGACTACGAACTGCAAAAGGTGAATCATCTTCAGAAAATGAATTCATTTGAGTTTCTAATGCTAATTTGAGTGAATCTGTATAATCTGGAATTTCTCCTTCATATTTCTTCACCATTTGCTCTGGAATGTTCGTCTGTTCACGAAAAGCTAAAGCACGTCTTTCGTGGAAAAATGGTACGTCAGCTTGTTTTACGTTATGTAAGTCACCTTGCACCGGATGTTTTAAAACAGCTAATACTTTTACGACGTAACTGCCAGGGCGGCTATTTGTAACTTCGCCAATGTATTTTCCCGTTTTATAAATACCAGTAACGATTTCGCCAATTTCAAATGTTTCTCTCATATTTTTCACCTCAAGTTTATAGTAAGGAAAGTAGGAGAAGGAGTCAAAGAAATCATTCGCATTCGGAATGCCCCCTTGAGAATGTGGATAGGTTCCACTATAATTTAAAATAATATAACAGAAAATTCTGATGTTTTGCGAATCCTATAATAAGGAGTGATTTATATGATGCCATTATATTTTCCGGAAGATAAAACAGAATATATTATTCCAGGGATTGTTTGTGTTCTATTTATTATCGGTGCGGTTGCCACGTGGCGTATGTTCATTCGTGTATCAAAACGAGAAGCAGATCGATTACAGAAAGTTGAAGAAAAGCTGTTAGCTGAAAAGAAACAGTAACTCATTTTTGTATGTTTCCCTCTATGCTCGGACAATCTAAGGGCAGAATGTATTTTGGAGGGAATAAAATGAAAAAACGGCTTTTTTTCAGTTGTTGTTTACTATTTCTGATGGCAGGTTGTGACCAAGGAAAGCCGAAAGAAATTGACGTGAAATTACATAATGCTTCAGGTGATGAAGTGGGGACTGCGAAAGTAGTGCAGCAAACAAGCGGAGTAAAAATTAAGATTAAAGGGGAAGGGTTCACACCTGGCCCACACGGCATACATGTACATGAAATTGGTGAGTGTAAAGCACCGCGTTTTGAATCATCTGGGAATCATTTTAACCCTGATAATAAAAAGCATGGACTCCTTAATCCGAAGGGTGCAGAAAACGGTGATTTACCGAACGTAATTGCAGACGGTTCCGGGAAAATTAAAGCAGAAATTGATGCGCCACATATAACGCTTGAAGAAGGGAAAACGACGATTCATAGAAAAGATGGAGCGTCTATTATTATTACAGAAAATGCTGATGATGGTATGACACAACCGACAGGTAAATCAGGTGATCGAATTGCTTGTGGGGTTATTGTAAAAAAAGCGTCGGATATGAAGAAAAAGTAAAAGCTACCGTGCGCGGTAGCTTTTTTGTAGTGTAAGTGAAAATATATCGGCGATTATTGGAATATATCGACCGTAACTCAAAATATATCGGCGATTTTTAAAATATATCGACTTACCGACAAAATATGACAAAGGAGGCTGTCCAAAATAGCCTCCTTTCTTATTATGAAAACGTATGGCGCAGCCTATTTAAAATTTCTTCTAAAACAGACCTTGGACAGCCGATGTTAATTCGAATATGTTCTTCGCCGCCTAATCCGTATTTCTCACCAGGTTCAACAATAATTTTTCCTTTTTCTTCGAGCAATTTAGTGCGCTCATCTTGAGAAAGCTGTAGGCGAGAGCAATCAATCCATAACAAAAAGCTACCTTCTGGCTTCGTTACGGAAAGAGCAGGTATGTGATCTTTCATATATTCACAAGCGAACTTAGCGTTATCTTCTATATATAATCGAATTTCATTTAGCCAATCGTTACATTCTGTATAGGCACTTACCATCGCTGTATAGGCAAATGTATTTAATCCGTGGAAGCCTTGTCTATATTGGATAGATGTAAAGGCTTGACGGAGTTTTTCATTTGGAATGATAATAATCGATGCTTGTAATCCAGCGATATTAAATGTTTTACTTGGAGCCATACAAGTTATCGTGCGCGCTGCTAGTTCTTCAGATAAAGAAGCGAACGGTGTATGTGTATGATTTGCGTAAATAATATCGGAATGAATTTCATCTGCGACAACGATTACATTATATTTTGTACATAAAGATCCAAGCTTTGTTAATTCCTCTTTCGTCCAAACACGCCCTATCGGGTTGTGAGGACTGCAAAGAAGCATAAGTTTGACGCCTTGTTGAAATTGCTTTTCTAAATGTTCGAAGTCTATCGCATATGTATCATTGTGTTTCTGTAATGGACTTACGCATAATTGTCTATTGTTTGTTGTGACCATTTCGAAAAATGGGGGATAAATAGGTGGTTGTACGAGAACGGATTCGTTTTCCTTTGTGAAGGCCTGTATGCTCGCACTAAGAGCTGGAACGATTCCGGCGCTAAAGACAATCCATTCTTTTTGAATATCCCAGTTGTACTGTTTTTTTGTCCAGTTACAAATAATATCGCCAATATTTTCGGGAGGAAGTGTATAGCCGAAAATAGGATGCTCGATACGTTGCTTTAAAGCAGTTTGAATTGGTTGAGGTACTTCAAAATCCATATCAGCAATCCACGCGTGGATAAGTTCTTCGTTTTTATATGTATCCCATTTTGTACTATGAGTTCCACGGCGATTGACTGCTTTATGAAATAGTTGCATAAGTTTGCTCCCTTCTTCTGTAAAACCGTTAAGTTATGAAAGTTCTCTCTCTTCTTATAGAATAGCTGATGTGATAGGATAAAGAAAAGTATTAAAAAGTGAAAAGGCGGGAAGCGAATGGGTACATATGAAAAGATGATAGAGGTTGTGAAGAATTGGGATCCGTTTCAAATGGGACCGGAGTTTTATGAAACAGAAGCGAGCGATGTTGTGAACGTCGCAAGTGTGTTTGATGATTCAAAATACATCGCAAAGAAGATTCAACATATATACTTTATGTCTTTTGAGGAAGTACCTGCGCTTGAAAAATGTGAGAAGTTAGCTGTGGAATTACTTGTAATAAAAGAAGGCGGAAGTTGTTCATTGTAGGCTGTCGGAATTTCCGACAGCCTTTTTGATATTATTGCGCAGAAAAAGCGATAATTTCTTCATAAACATGTTCCGGTTTTTCTTCAGGTAGTAAATGCCCTGTATTTTCGTAAGAAATAAATTTCGAATTCGGTAAATCTTTGTGCAGACGATGACCTACATGTACAGGGACGACCCGATCTTTTTCACCCCAAATGAGTAGAGTAGGTGTTTCGATTTTTTGTAATTCAGTTGAAGATAAGTCACCTTCACGATCTCGTATCATACGAGTTAAAGCGGGGAATATACGGTTGTCATAAAAAGGAGCAGAGTAACCTGCCTTCATTTCATCGTCAATTAATGAATGATCATGAACGACATTCATTAAGTTATGAACAATGCCGCGCCGTATAATCCAATTCTTTACGTATAAATGAAAGAACGGTAAATAAGAAGAGTACAGTAAAGGTAAAGTTGCGCGTGCTAAATAGCTAGAGCTACATAGTAAAATTGTCTTTGAAATTAATTCAGGACGTATACGGTTTACGTAAAGTGAAATTTGGCCGCCCATAGAATGTCCAACTAACACAATGTTTGAGAGAGATAAGTGTTCAATTAAATCGATTATAATCGTTGCTAAATTATGATAAGAATACTTAAATAGATGAGACTTATCGCTCTTTCCGAACGGGGGCAAATCAAGAGCAATGACTGTGCCTTCTTTCGATAATAAAGGAATAAGACGGCGGTAGCTGAATGAGGAAGATAAAAAACCGTGAACGAGTACGAAAGTAGGACGTTCTGTTTTATTTTCATGTTCATACAATTCGTAATGAACAGTAGTGCCGCGAGTGGAAAAAGTGAAATAAGGACAAGTAGATTCGTGATTCATTTTTTGTCACTCCATTGATTTTTGTTCATATCATTTCCAAGGCAGAAAAAAATATGTTAACAAAAAAAGGCAAGATGACGATGTCATCTTGCCTTTCGTATATTCAGTATTACCCGCGAACAATATTAGGCGGTGTTTTTCCTTGTAACGCTGCAACTAAATTTTCAGCGGCGGTCATAGCCATTTGTTGCCTAGTTTTTAATGTTGCAGATCCGATATGTGGTAAGGTCACAACATTTTGTAATGATAAGAGCGGATTATCTTTTTGAATCGGCTCTTGTGTAAAAGTATCGATGCCTGCTGCAAAGATTTTCTTTTCTGTTAACGCATGAATTAACGCTTCTTCATCTACTGTTTTCCCGCGAGAAGCATTAATGAAGATAGCTGTTTCTTTCATGAATGAAAATTCCTTTTCTCCGATAAGATGGTACGTTTCATCTGTTAATGGAGTAAGAAGAACGATAAAGTCAGACTGTTTGAGTAGCGTCTGTAAATGACAATATGTAGCATCGAATTTTTGTTCAGCTTCTTCTTTTCGGCGACGGTTATAATAAAGAACATCCATATCAAATCCGAATTTCGCTCGTTTTGCAACAGCTTCACCAATTCGGCCCATACCGATAATGCCGATTGTACTATGGTGTACATCTAGCCCAAAGTGCTCTTTTCCAATTTCCGCATTCCATTTACCATTTTTTACGTAGGAGTCGAGTTCACAAACACGACGACCAGCAGATAACATAAGAGCAAAAACGAGGTCAGCTACTGTATCATCTAGTACGTAAGGTGTATTTGTTCCGAGGACATTGCGCTTTTCCATCGCTTGTAAATCAAAATTATCGTAACCGACAGAAATGTTGCTTACTACTTTTAAGTTAGGAGCCGCCTCCAATAATTCTTCATTAATAGCAGATCCGAAATTTAATAAACCATCTTTATCTTGTATTTTCTCTAGTAGAACATCACGAGGTACCTTCTCATTTTGCTCCCATTTTTCATAATCACAGTGTTCTGATAAATAGTTTTCTACAAATGTTGGAACTGGTTCAGCAATATAAACTTTTGGTTTCACGGTTCCATCCCCTTTCGCTTTATCACGCATTTATCCGCTGATTAAAGTTTCACTTTACCCCGCTTTAACGAGCAGTAAGACTCCCACCTAAAAAGAAGGTTGAGACAAAGAAGCGAGGTGGGAGATCAACTGCTCGTAAAAGCCCGATTGGTGCGGGCTAATAATCAGCGGGGTGAAGCATTCCGCTGATTAAAGTTTCACTTTATTTTGACATAATTCACTAAAAAAATCTTCTTTTCAAACTGGAAAGGCTATTTGTATAATTTAGACACAAACGAAAAGGAAGGATGATTTATATGGTGACAGAAAAAGAATTAGAATTATTAGCTTGTCTTGAAAAAAGTAGTCGATTAACTGTAGATACATTAGCGAAGCTGTTAAATATAGAAGTAGAAGAAGTAAAGAAAATGGTTGAAAAATTAGAAGCGGAAAAGATTATCGTGGATTATGTAACACATATCGATTGGACGAAGGTGAAAGAACATACAGGTTTAACGGCAATGATTGATGTGAAAGTTACGCCAAAGCACGGCGTTGGGTTCGATGCGGTTGCTGAGCAAATTTATCGCTATTCAGAAGTGAAATCTGTGTATTTAATGTCAGGGACATATGACCTTTCTATTACATTAGAAGGAAAGACAATGGGAGAAGTGGCGATGTTTGTTTCTGAGAAATTAGCAACAATTGAATCTGTCGTTTCTACGACAACGCATTTCATTTTGAAGAAGTATAAACATGAGGGAATTATTTATGAAAAAAACGATGATGATAAGCGAATTGTGGTGACACCATGAAGCAATTTGAACTATCTAGAGCAGCGGAATCTTTACAACCATCTGGTATTCGAAAGTTTTTCGATTTAGCAGCAAATATGAAAGGTGTTATTTCGCTTGGAGTAGGAGAGCCTGATTTCGTTACACCTTGGAATGTGAGGCAAGCATGTATCCGTTCTTTAGAACAAGGATATACGTCATATACAGCAAATGCAGGATTATTGGAGCTCCGTCAAGAAATAGCAAAGTATCTAAAAAAACAATTTGCAGTTTCTTATGATCCAAACGATGAAATCATTGTTACAGTTGGAGCAAGTCAGGCGTTAGATGTAGCGATGCGCGCCATTATAAATCCTGATGACGAAGTACTCATTATTGAGCCAAGTTTCGTTTCTTATGCCCCGCTTGTGACATTAGCTGGAGGCGTTCCAGTTCCTGTGGCGACTACTTTAGAAAATGAATTTAAAGTACAACCAGAACAAATTGAAGCAGCTATTACAGCGAAGACAAAGGCAATTTTACTTTGTTCACCAAATAACCCAACAGGTGCAATGTTAAACAAGTCCGAGCTTGAAGAAATAGCAGTGATTGTTGAGAAGTACAATTTAATCGTATTATCTGATGAAATTTATGCAGAACTTGTATACGACGAAGCATATACAAGTTTCGCGAGTATTAAAAATATGCGCGAGCATACGATTTTAATTTCGGGATTTTCAAAAGGATTTGCAATGACAGGATGGCGTCTTGGTATGATTGCAGCTCCTGTTCATTTTTCAGAATTAATGCTCAAAATTCACCAATATTCTATGATGTGTGCACCGACGATGTCTCAGTTCGCAGCACTTGAAGCGTTACGTGCGGGGAATGATGAAGTAATTCGGATGAGAGATAGTTATAAGAAACGCCGTAATTTTATGACGACATCTTTCAATGACATGGGATTAACGTGTCATGTACCAGGCGGAGCATTTTATGTCTTTCCTTCCATTTCTTCAACCGGACTATCTTCAGCGGAATTTGCAGAACAGTTATTATTAGAAGAAAAAGTGGCTGTTGTACCTGGAAGTGTATTTGGCGAAAGTGGCGAAGGGTTTATTCGTTGTTCGTATGCAACATCGCTTGAACAGCTTATGGAAGCAATGAAGAGAATGGAGCGGTTTATAGAGAATAAAAAAAGGACAAAACACAATACGTTTTGTCCATAAAAGGGGGGGAATACTAGAAAGCCATGTGTTAGTATTCTATCCTAATATTGGAGAATTATACTTACTTAAGGAAATTTTTTCATGAATTTTGAATGAGCTCTGTCATAGTGGTATAATTTACTAATATAAGGTGTACGTATCCCAAGTAGCTTTACTTAGGGTATGTATTAACTAATCGGATATTTAACAATAAATCATCTGCTTTGCTATCTACAATTGTAGAGAAAATGGTAAACGTATGGGAGTGTTTCATATGTCAGAACAATATACAACAGGAGTGGTTGTAACAGGGAAAGTGACTGGGATTCAAGATTACGGTGCATTTGTAGCGTTAGATGCAGAAACACAAGGACTTGTGCATATATCAGAAATTACAAATGGATATGTAAAGGATATTCATGACTTTTTAAAAGTCGGCGATACAGTAGAAGTAAAAGTACTTTCAATTGATGAAGAACACAGAAAAATGAGTTTATCGTTAAAAGCGGCGAAAAGAAAACAAGGACGGATTCTTATACCGAATCCATCTAAGGACGGATTTAATACGCTGCGAGAAAAGCTAACAGAATGGATTGAAGAGTCCGAGTTAACAAAGTAAAAGAGGAGCGCATATGAGCGTTCCTCTTTTACTTTTTCTTATGATATATATTTGCAAATATGATTGCATGCAATCATATTCGTATGTCGAAGGTGAGTAAGGACATACTGACTAGCGAATTTCGTTCGTTTCTGGGTGAGTACCAAGATTTTCTGATGGTTTAAAGAGTAAACCAAGATTGATCAGCCCAGAAATACCGACGATGCCGTAAATAATACGTGCAAGAGCTGAGTTTTGTCCACCGAAAATGGCTGCCACTAAGTCAAACTGGAAGAAACCGATTAAGCCCCAGTTCACAGCGCCAATTACAGTAAAGACTAATGCGATACGTTGCAAAGTACTCATGAAAAGCCCCCCTTAATTGTGAAGCATGAGCAAGCGATGAGTTAATTAACTCTTTTATAGAATGGTGTAGTTATGTTGTTTTTATACATAAAAAATGTTTGAAACAGGATGTATATACATCTATACCGAAAAATGCGAATTTTTATGCAAAAAATGAACTTTTTTTAAAAAATATATATTGGTTACGTTTACAATTGGCTAATCGCTTGATTTACAACTTCAGTTTCGCTAAAGTGAATACAGAAATACATATCCATAATTGGAGGGAAAAAGATGAGTACACATGTAACGTTCGACTATTCTAAAGCGTTATCCTTCATCGGTGAACATGAAATCACTTATTTACGTGATGCAGTGAAAGTAACACATCACGCAATCCACGAAAAAACTGGAGCTGGGAACGATTTCCTTGGGTGGGTAGACCTTCCGCTTCAATATGACAAAGAAGAATTTGCTCGCATTCAAAAATGCGCAGAAAAAATTAAAAATGACTCTGACATTTTACTTGTTGTAGGTATCGGTGGTTCTTACCTAGGAGCACGTGCAGCAATTGAAATGTTAAACCATTCTTTCTACAACACACTTTCTAAAGAACAACGTAAAACTCCACAAGTGCTATTTGTTGGACAAAACATTAGCTCCACTTACATGAAAGATTTAATGGATGTATTAGAAGGTAAAGACTTCTCTATTAACGTTATTTCCAAATCAGGTACAACAACAGAGCCTGCACTAGCATTCCGTATTTTCCGTAAGTTGTTAGAAGAAAAATATGGAAAAGAAGAAGCTCGCAAACGTATTTATGCAACGACAGATAAAGCGCGTGGTGCATTAAAAACATTAGCTGATAATGAAGGTTACGAAACATTCGTTATTCCAGATGATGTTGGAGGACGTTTCTCTGTATTAACGCCAGTTGGTTTATTACCAATCGCAGTGAGTGGCTTAAATATTGAAGAGATGATGAAAGGTGCAGCTGCTGGTCATGATGACTTCGGAACATCAGAACTAGAAGAAAACCCAGCTTACCAATATGCAGTAGTTCGTAACGCTTTATACAATAAAGGAAAAACAATTGAAATGCTTGTTAACTATGAGCCAGCACTTCAATACTTCGCTGAGTGGTGGAAACAGTTATTTGGTGAAAGTGAAGGAAAAGATCAAAAAGGTATTTTCCCATCTTCAGCAAACTTCTCAACTGACTTACACTCATTAGGTCAATACGTTCAAGAAGGTCGTCGTGACTTATTTGAAACAGTTCTAAAAGTAGGTAAACCTACACATGAACTAACAATCGAATCAGAAGAAAACGATTTAGATGGATTAAATTACCTTGCTGGTGAAACTGTAGACTTCGTAAACACGAAAGCATACGAAGGTACATTACTTGCACATAGCGATGGCGGAGTACCAAACTTAATCGTAAATATTCCTGAATTAAATGAGTACACATTTGGTTACCTTGTATACTTCTTCGAAAAAGCATGTGCGATGAGCGGCTACTTATTAGGCGTAAATCCATTTGACCAACCAGGAGTAGAAGCATACAAGAAAAACATGTTTGCTTTACTTGGCAAACCAGGATTTGAAGAATTAAAAGCAGAATTAGAAGAGCGTTTAAAATAATAAAAAGCGGCCGGATCCGGCCGCTTTTTATTATTTCATCGAAAAGTCCATCAGTATATTCAAACTAGAGTGGGTATGCTAAGGAAAAAGTCTAGGAGGGATGGACTTGATTCCGATTCAATCAAATTTAGAAGGACGTACATATGCGTTATATAAGTTAGAAGAAATCATGAAGCCACTCGGATATAGCATTGGTGGCAATTGGGATTATGATAAAGGATGCTTTGATTATAAAATTGATGAAGAAGATGGCTATCAATTTCTGCGAGTGCCATTTACAGCGGTGAATGGTGAATTAGATGTGCCAGGCGTAATAGTTCGTCTTGAAACGCCGTATATTCTTTCGCACGTATATCAAGACGAACTAGATGATCATGTAAATACGTTAACAGCCGGTACGAGTGGATTGGATCAATTTGCTGAGCCGAAAGATCCAGATGGAGATGTAAAAAGAAAATATATCAATATTGGGAAAGTGCTCATGCAGGAACTAGAGCGTCATTTTACTAATGGTGAATAACAATGAGTATGTCGCTTTCAATGAGAACAAAAGAATGAACTGGGTTAATTATATATTGTTCGTCGCGCTTTATACCTAGTAAGAGAATGTTTTGCTTTAAAAGAGTATAGCTACAATTTGCAAAAGTTTGTCCAGTGCAGGATGGGGGAAGCTCCATCAGTTGTAATTTATTATCAGAGATTTCGTCGTAAAGTGAAAATAGTACACCTGAAATGGAAGGGAATAAAAGAGAAGCGGTAAATACATAGCTCGTTAATTTATTTCCTTCTATAATTTCTGACACGCCAGCTCTCGTTGCATTTTGTATTTGTTCAGAAGTAAGAAGTTCAGCGATGCAGTGAATGTTTGGGTTGAGCCCTTTTGCAGTTAAAATATTTAAAATGGACTGTGTATCCGCTAAGCTTTCGTTTTTTTCTTTATCAGCTGTTATTAATATAGTGTGAGCCGTTGTAATATTAGCTTTTAATAGCGTTTGATCGTGATGGGGGCACCCCTTTATAAATTCTAAATGATGAAATGGTTTTGGAAGTAAAGAAAGTGTTTCATCAATTAAAACGATATCAAGGTTCGGCTGTAATACGTGCATTTGTTTTACAACGTGCTTTGCCCGTTCGTTCCAGCCGACGATAATCATATGACCGTTAGAAGTTGCAGCTTCTTCTCCTTTAATCTTCATATATTGTTTACTAATCATTTCAGTAGCGAACAGCACCATATAATAAGAACAAAATCCGGTTCCTAATAAAATAATACCTATACCGATAAGTTTGCCCATTAGTGTATGAGGGGCAAAGTCACCGTAGCCAACAGTGAAAATGGTAACGATTGACCACCAAACTCCATCAAACCACGTAGTGAAGTGGGATGGTTCTAATCTATGTATAAGAAAGCCGGAAAAAGCAGTAAGTACAATAATAAAGCAAATTAAACGAAAAATAATGGAATCACGAAATGTATCTACTAAATTTGGACGGGATTTCAATTGCCTATTCCTCCTTACTTTGCAAGACTACATTCATTGTTACCATTATAGAAAAAAGAAAAACTCTCTAATTGAAAAGAGAGTTTGTTTTACGTTACATACTTTCCACTTCAGTTTGTTGAACACTTTCAAGATGCTGGAGAGCATAGTAAACATCAGCAGTATGTCTTTTTTGATCGATACATAATTTAAGATGCAAATAGTGAGAACCATTTTCTAACGTTTTAAGCTTCATATTCTTCACTTTTATATCCATTTCTTTTATTTCTTCAATTACAACCGGGATATTGTCCATATTTCGCACAACAAGTTTTACTGCGATATCACGTTGACGAAATGACCTAGGTCCTACAAATTTCATTGTTAACGGTATAAGTTCAACGCTAATCATAAGGAAACACATTCCGAAAATTGCTTCGATATAAAATCCAGCTCCAACAGCAATACCAATACCAGATGCGCCCCAGATCATAGCGGCAGTCGTTAGTCCTGCAATACTATCGTTTCCTCTTCTTAAAATAACACCAGCACCTAAAAAACCAATCCCTGATACAATTTGAGCGGCAAGTCGAAGTGGATCCATATTCATATGATCAGTATGTGGTAAATTGTAAGCTGCTTTAATAGAAACAATCGTCAGGAGGCAACTAATGATAGAAATAACTAAGCATGTTTTTAAACCAAGTGGTTTCCGTTTTAATTCGCGCTCTAAACCGATGGCGAATCCTAAAATAGCCGAGAGACCTAGTTTAATTAATAAATCGGTATAGTCCATATGTATTCCTCCTTGTATGATATGGTATATGAATAAAACATTTATTATAGAAAGAAATGTTTTTGGGTAGAGTGACTTTATATAGAATATATGTAGGAATCTCTTAGAAATGAAAGAGATATTTCGTTTAAGTATATGATATAAAAAAAGAAATGTAGTTAATTTGAAAAAAGTTTATAAAAGGTGTTGCATTTCATTTTTCACCATGATATATTAATAACCGTCGCTGATGCGGAAACGCAGAAAACGACAAAAAAGAAATTGAAAAACTTAGTTGACATCGAAAAACGAAGATGTTAACATAAGGGAGTCGCAAATGAGCGACCAAGTAGTTCTTTGAAAACTGAACGAAACAAACAACGTGAAACGTCAATTTTTATTTTAG
>NZ_JAQFUY010000042.1:0-30270 GCF_027716745.1 Bacillus cereus group sp. Bc010 | reverse complement strand
TGTTTCGAAACGATTATCTGTTATTTTTGGGGAATTTAAAACCGTTGTTATTGGGTATTTTACAATCGTTGATTACACCAGAAAATCAGTCATTAAAAACGTTACGTAACATGTCAAAAGATGAATATAATAAGCATGTGTTACAAATACAGGAATGGATGAAAGATGAAGAAGAATGGAAAAAACGGGATATTCCATTAAAGGTAGATATGGAATTTCAGCGAATTTGGTCAGATCGATTAGTGGGTGCAAACGCTAAAGATTATATGAGTATAATGGAAAAGATAAATAGTAGAAAGTATTTTCCAAAATCAATGCAAGAAGAAATCGAGAACATTTTCAAAGGAACAGTTAAAAATAGTAAGTTTGAATATGCTGGTCAAAAAGGTGGCTCTACCGCATTCGTATTGACAAAAAGCTTGTATACTATAGATAAGAAAGGGAATAAAGTAGAAGTTGTCATTATGTTTAACGATATAGAAAATCAAGTTGCATATCAAAAGCTGAGAAATAATGTAGATTATTTTATTCGAGATGCTATAACAGATGAAGAGTTTAGAAATAAATTATAATGAAATAATTTTATTATGTAAACAATGAGCTGTTAAAGGTAGGTGTTGAGATGAGGTTGAATGAGTATATGCTTGAAACGTTTCCAAATTTAGAACTTAGACCACCTTTATTTTATAATGGGGATATTGGTATTCGCTTTAGGTTAGGTGTGAACTATGATTGCAATAACATTTATGAAAACTGCCCATATTTAGAGGGCGTTTATAATAGAGCTATTACTTTATTTCGGTCTTTACATGCAACAGAAGATGATATTTATATCGTAGTGGATGTAAATGAATATGCAGACGGTGAAACTTTCAAACACAAATTGAATATCTTTTCTAAGTATGTAAAAGAGAAGTCTGATTTGTTTAAGTTACAGAAAAATACAATCCCTTATGTTTTTCCAGAAGACGATGAAGACGGGGTATATAAAACACATAGATATACTTTGAAATGTAAAGTTTCAGACTTGAAATATATTCCTATGATAAAAGCAATTTGTAATCAAGATATGGGGATAAAACCGCGTATTTTTCATAGGGTGTATTTCATAAATATTAACAAGAATACTATATTTCACATTTATGATGATAGAGGTTGTGATGTATTAGCTACCTCTCCTAATACAATTAGGAATATGTATCATACATATAATGATTGGATATTAGAATACGACAGAAATAAAATTGATAAAGTATTTAATTGAATGTAGTCTATTTTAAATGAGGGAAATACCATAGAGGTGTTTCCTTTTATTAATATGAAAATCAATATTTAAATTTGAAAGCACTTATTACAAAGGTAAAGGGATTTGATGGTAATGTATTGAATTTGGGTAGAAACGGAAAAAGGAGATGAATAAATGACAACAATATATTTCGTTCGCCATGCCCATTCTACCTATACAAAAGAAGAACGGGAGCGTCCTTTATCTGAAAAAGGACACTTGGATGCAGAGAATGTAACAAGGTTATTAAAAGATAGACATATTGATGTAGTGATTTCTAGCTCGTACAAAAGAGCAATTCAAACTGTACAAGGGATTGCGAATACATATGATGTATCGATACAAATAGAAGAAGATTTACGAGAAAGGTTATTAAGTTCAGAGTCAGTAGCAGATTTTAATGATGCGGTCCAAAAGGTGTGGGAAGATTGGGATTTTGCACACGAAGGCGGAGAATCGAATGATGTAGCGCAAAGGCGTGCTGTAATATGTATGCAAAATATATTAAAAAAATATGAAGGTAAGAATATTGTAATAGGAACTCATGGGAATATTATGGTATTACTCATGAATTATTTTGATTCAAAATATGATTTTCGATTTTGGAAAACAATTCGTATGCCCGATATATTTAAGTTGAATTTTCATAATGAGGATTTAGTTTCTGCCGAAAGGATAGAGAATACGGGTCATCAGATAAATAATTTGTAAAAGTTTATCAAAAAAAGAGGAAAGAGAGATATTATTGTAGAAGTATGACTTTGTAACATAAAAAATATGTTAAAGGAGGCTGTTTACATGTTTGAGAAAGAGAAAGAAGGGCTTATTGAAGTTCACAACGTATATGAAATTGTACCACCAGATGGAACAATTATTGGTATGGCAACGGAAGAAGAAATGGAAATTGCTGCTGAACTAGAGCTGCAGTACTATGCTCATTCTCGTTTGTTAGAAGCAAATATTCAGTTAGACGGTTCCTCCTACAAAGAGTTACTTCAGGAGTTCCAGGAGTACGAAAGAAAATCAATGAGCTTTTGGCGAGCAATACATAAGCGTTTAGCTGTGCCGTGGGCATGGGTATTACGTATTGATGTTGCGAATGGCCCTATATATGTAAGTAATGGGAATGCGTATTACGAAGAAATCGATGATGAAGAAGATTATGAATAGATAAGTAAGGAAGCAGCTTTAGTTGCCTCCTTTTTTTATTTTTAGGGAGTGAACCGCTTCAATGATAATATCTGGTCGATCATTTTCAATTCCGTGGCCAGCATGTTCGGCAAGTATATATTGGCTGTTTATTGAGAGTTGTAATTGTTCATGAATCAGTTCTTGCCACATTGCTTCAAGTTGTGTCGCTTCCTCTTTTTGCATGCCGCCCTCAGTCAACTGAGTAATAGAATATTGAGGGTCTCTACCGATAACGATTAAAAGTACTTCTAATGTTTTATAGAGTTCTTTTATTGAGCGAGCACAATTTTTCCACGTAGATAGTTCAGAAGCTGTCGCTTTATATAATGTAGGAGAGGTAGAAAATTCAATGTACTGTCTTGATTGGTTAGCGAGTATTGGCTTTAGTTCATTAGAAAGCATGTCTACATCCATTTTAGAGTATGTATTATATTTTTGAAGCCACATATCATCCGAATCAGTCTGATCAGAAATTGGTAAATGAAGTTCATCTAATCGGTGTAAGTTCATGGATGTAGAATCAACTAAAATAAGTGCTTGCAACTTATCTTCATGTAACATCGCAAAATGTTGTGCACATAAACCTCCATAGGAATGACCGATTAGAATGATTGGTTCGTGAATATCTAGTTTTTGTAGTAACATATGAAGTTCTTTTGTTACTTGTAACGTAGTACGTGAATAATTCCTTAGTTCACTTTTTCCATAACCTGGGCGATGGTAGGAAACGACTGTAAAGTGCTGTGAAAGCTTTTCTATAATAGGAAGCCAATCATAAAATGAGCAAGTCATTCCGGTTTGAATGACTACAGTTTGTTTACTACTTCCTTTCATATATACTTCTATAGTTTGCCCCAATACCTCTACAAGTTTATAAATAGTAACCCCTCCTAACTAAGATTGAAGTAATTTTTGACAAGCAAAAACAATGCACCAAACACCTATACCGAACAGGACAGATGTACTAAGTGAAAACGAATTTTTTAATCCAATATAAACGATAAATAATAGTAGTGCGGATGCAGGAAATCCATATAATACACCTATAGCAAATTGACTTAATTCTTGTTTGTTCCCGCCTTCGAAAGAAATCCAAAATAGGCTTAGTAAACTTACGAGAGGAAGGGCAGCAATAAACCCGCCAATCGTACTATAATGTTTAGCGACTTCAGTAATAACACCGATAATAAGTGCCGAAACGATTACTTTAACGAGGAAATGCATACTTTGCCTCCTTCGCTAATAACGAAAAAGCTTTTTCGATTACTTGTTGTTCTTCTTTCGATAATTGCGATTCTAATATTTTTATCTTTTCTTTATCTAGTAAAGTATGCTTTTCTAATACTTCAATGCCTTCTTTCGTTAAAGTAAGGTTCACAACTCTTTCATCTTGTTTGTTTCTTTCTTTCATGATATACCCTTTTTGAATAAGGCGCTTTACGTGTTCAGATGCTGTGTTATGAGAGAGAGTAAGCTCAGTAGCGACTTTTCCAATTGTTATATCTTTCTCACGAGAAATGATTTGTAAAATACGAATGGCTTGGTGAGAAAGGTTGTCTTCATATTCATATCGTAAGTGATAATAAATGCTCTCCCAATGCTGATTGATGTCTTTCATAATAAATCCTCCTGTTTTTATATCGTATAATAAGATATATTCGTTATTACAGAAGTAAAATCCTTTTATTTGGATAAAAAATGTTGAAAAAGTTTATTTTTATTGAAATATAAGGTAATCTATGTGTAAAGGTATACATTCAGCAAGAGAGAGGATGATAGCTGTGAATACATTCAAATGGATGAGTCATGAACAGATGTATGTAGATGAAATACATGTTGAAAAATGTGGTCCTCTTTCAGTCGGCGTATATGGGGGAAATCAAGAGAGTGATGCATATGAACGAGGAGATGCGGTGCTTGCTTGGTGGGATCCGGAATTACAATTTGAATTTGTTATGATTTTTGATACACACCACAAAACAAAAAATATTGATTATATAATAGAAGCCATTTCAGAAAGAAAAGAGAAACTAAAGGAGTTATTTTCCTACCCGATACATTTAGCTTTTCATCATACACATATGTACTTATTAGCATTATTTACAGATGAGTTGTTTATTGAAAAATGTGATCAAGATGATGAGGAACTTGCATGCTTAATTTGTTTGCGAAAAGGTGAATTTTTATATTGGTTATCAGTCGGTGATTGTTTCGCATATTTATTCCATTCTGAGAAAACGAAAAATGGTAAAGGGCGATTAAATAAGCGGAAGAATTACGAATATATTGGTAGGAAAAATATTTTTGCAGCAAATACACCTTGTTTTACGTCAGGCGTAAGAGGATTAGAAAAAGGAATGAATCACATCGTAATGGCAACGGACGGTATTTTAGAGTGTGATAAACGAAGGTTTGATGATGACCAATCTTTAATAGAAATATTACACGACGGAAGTTGCTTACAGATTGAGCCAGTATTAACAAATGTATTGCAGTGGAAAGGTAGAGATTGTGCCACAATTATTGGATGGTCCATTGACACTGAAAATAAACGATGTGCTAATTAATATAAAAGGAGTTCAAGGTTTTTATCCTTGAGCTCCTTTTTGTTAAGCAATATGGATGTGATACGTTTTTAACCATTCGTTAACTTGTAGCATGTATTCCATAGCACTTCTTGCTTCGAAATTGTTAATTTCTTTATTACTCTGATCGGCAATAGCAAGTAATGTGGAATGATTAATAAGTGAGAAAATAGGATTGTTTTTATTACTACACATGTCGAGTGATAAATGACGGATTGTTTGTAAATAATGTGGGTCTTGTGAAGTTGGATACGCACTTTTTCTTCTATTCCGTACATCGTCAGGTAAAGCAGGCTTTAATGCTCTACGTAAAATGCCTTTTTCAATATTATCAATGCTTTTTATGTTGAAAGGAACGTTCCATAAATATTCAACTAATCGATAATCGCAAAACGGTACACGAACTTCAAATCCTACGGCCATACTCATACGGTCTTTACGGTCAAGTAAGAACGGAAGAAATCTCGTTAAAAATAAATAAAACATTTGACGTTGTTTCGCGGATTTTTTACTTTCGCCTTTAAGAGTAGGTACTTCAAGTATCGCCTCTTGGAATCGTGTATCAATATATTCTTCTAGGTTACATTGGTTACTTACTTCATGTAGTAGAAGAGGAGATGTATTTTTCCAATTTGTTAGCCAAGGAAATTTATCTACATATAGTAATTCTTCTTGATGAAACCAAGGGTATCCACCGAATACTTCATCAGCAGATTCGCCAGATAAAGCTACGGTCGCATCTTTTTTCATTTCGCAAAATAGTAAATATAGTGAAGTTTCCATTTCACCAGCACTCGGTAAATCTTTTGCACGGAGGGGAACGAATAAGTGATTTGCTAATTCTTCAGCATTCACAATAATATCATGATGAGATGTTCCTACATGTTCAGAAACGCGTTTTACCCAAGGAGCGTCTAAACCAGTGCGAGCAAATGTCAGTTCGAAATCTTTTGCGCTATTTACAAAGTCAATGGAATACGTATGAAGTGTTTTATTTTCAGCAGCAAATTCTTTCCCCGCTAGTGCAGTAATCCCGCTAGAATCTAATCCACCTGATAACATGCAAACGAGAGGGACATCGGCAATTAATTGTCTTTTTACTGTATCTTGTAAAATAGATAAAATATGTGATGCTGTATCTTCAGTAGAGTCTGTATGAGCTTTACTTTCTAAATTCCAATACTTCGTAACTACTTTTTTATCACGTGTAAACGTTATACAATGTCCAGCACGCACTTCTTCAATATGTTTAAAGACGCCACATCCTGGAGTTCGAAATAAGCCTAATCCAAATATTTCATTTATGCCATCTGCATCAATTTCAGTAGGGACAGATGGATGCGCTAATAATGCTTTTATTTCAGATCCGAAAATAATGCTGTCATTTCTTTCTGTGTAAAAGAGTGGCTTTACGCCTAAATGATCACGTGCTAAAAATAATTGTTGCTTCTGATCATCCCATAAGGCAAAAGCGAAAATTCCATTCAAATGTTGTACGCAGTCTTCTTTCCATTCTAAATAAGCATGTAGTAACACTTCTGTATCTGAATGCGTTTCAAATGTATGACCACATTTCCTAAGTTGCTCTCTAAGCTCACGGAAATTATAAATTTCTCCATTATAAGTAAGAGCATACGTATAATCACCAGCACGAAATGTCTTCGGCTGTGCTCCGCCTTCTGGATCAATTACAATTAAACGCCGGTGTGCAAAGGCCGCACGAGGCGAAAACCAAAAACCTTCAGCATCAGGACCACGATGCTGAATACTATTTGCCATCTTTTCTAAAATAACATGTTCATTGGAAAGATCCTTATTCCAATTTACCCAACCTGTAATTCCGCACATACACATCTCATCTCCTAATTTTTAAAAGTAGATTAACGAAATAAAATGTACACTAAGTTAAAGAGTGACTATATAAATAGTGTACTACATGAATCAAATTGCAGACTTGAGAAAATTTTCTTTGAATGCATAGTTATGTGAGACAATGGCTAAGGGAAAGTATTCCATTACATACAAAAAATAATAAAAAGGTGAGAGAAAAATTTTTTCTAGACGTTATATAGGGTGTAAAAGCTTTTACAAAAAAATAAGGGGAATCGCTACATGAAATCAAATGAGAAAAATTTTATAAAAAGATTACAGCGGCAAAAAGAAGATGCGCTAGAATTTGTTGTCGATACATATTTACCACTCATAAAGGGAATCACGCATAAAGTTCTACTTCCAATTCAAAATGATGGACTTATAGAGGAATGTGTAAATGATATTTTTCTATCCATTTGGAATAACGCAAATAAGTTTCATGGAGAGCCGAATGATTTTAAAAAATGGATTGCAGCGATTGCGAAGTTTAAAGCAATTGATTATTACCGGAAGGCAACTAAAAAAGTAGAAATTATTTCGGATGAGTTTCATATTAGTACGGAAAAGTCAGCGGAAGATGAATTAATTGTTATGGAAGATAGAGAAGAATTATTGAAGCTTATTAATCAATTAGAACCGCTAGATCAAAAAGTATTCATTATGAAATATTTACTCGGTATGAAGACAGAGGAAATAGGTGACAAGTTAGGATTAACCCGGGCAGCGATCGATAATCGAGTGTACCGGGGGAAAAAGAAACTACAACAAAATGCTACGAATATTAGTTTTGGAGGTAGTGCAATATGAAAGACATTTATGAACTATTAAATGATATTGATATAGATGAGAAAGAACTTGAGGAAATTGAGGCTTCTGAAATTGAAAAAGAAAAAGTGAAGCGCAACTTAAAACAATCTATTCGTACGAAGAAAAAGATGAAAAGTTGGAAAAAAGGCGTTGCTGCTGCATCTATTTTAGTAGGATTATCAGTTGCAACGCTTGGTATTGGGTTTCCTACATATGCAGGGGGATTGCCAATTGTAGGTGATATATTCCGATTTTTAGATAATGGTAGAACAGGGCTATATGAAAATTATAAAGAGTTTTCGACTGAGTTGAATATGACGCGGGAGAGTAATGGGGTTAAGGTTACCATTAATGATGTAATTTCTGATGGCAGAACATTATCTATAACGTATTCACTGGAAAGTGAGCAAGACTTAGGAGATGATCCTATCATATTAGGCGGATTGGATATAATGGACGCTCATGGTAGTTCAGGAAGTGGAAAAATGACTAAAGTTACTGAAAAAAAGTATGTAGGTATGGTAACAACGACGCACCATGATAGTAATCAAAAGGACAAAGTAAACTTTAGATGGAATATAGAGGGAATAGAGATGCCAGATAGGAAAAAATCAATACAAGGTAATTGGAATTTCGCGTTAACTGTAAAATCAGTAGATAGTAAAGAGAGAACAATTGGTGGGAGTTCGGAAAAAGAAGGTATAAAAGCAAATATGGAAAAGGTCGCAATGTCTCCGGTTTCATTTATTCTTTATTACAATCAAGAAGTTTCTAAGGACGCGAGGAAAGAATGGGATAGTGTAGATGTTGAATTGACGGTTAAGGATGATTTAGGGAATGATTATTCGGGTGAAGGAAATGGGGGAAGTGGCGACGATCCTTACAATATTCGATGGAGTTCTACATTCCAAAAGTTAAACGAAAATGCAACAAAGCTTATCGTTACACCTCGTGTACACTTGCGAGTTCATACACCTGAAAATCATGGTGGAGTGGAGTATGTGAATGGGAAAGAGAAGAAAGTAGAAGTACCGAAAAAAGAAGCGAAGAGTAAAGATATTGTTTTAGATGATATTGTAATTGATTTAAAGAAATAGAAGAGAGACTGCCTAAAACGATTAGGCAGTCTTTTTCTCCTTAAGAACTAGTAACAAGTAAAGCATGCGGGTGTTGTGTTTTATACTCATCTTTCCACGGAATGTTTAGTTGTTCCCACGATTCGCCGCTATCATTGGATTGAAACACGCCATTGTTATTTAAAGTGTAAAACGTATGTGGTTCTGCTGGATTTGTCGCAAACATTGAAATGACTGTACCGATTGCTGATGGTAGACCTTGCTGTACTTGCTGGAACGGAGTATCTTTCGTTTTACGATAAATATAAGATTCATAAGGAATACGGTGATGAGCGAGGTCAGCGCTTGGTGCGGCAGAAACGAGAATTGTATCACAATCAGCTGGATCGATAGCCATGCTGTATAAATAATGATGTTCAAGTCCTTCGCTGCATGAAATCCAGCTGTTTCCACTGTTATAACTTTCGAGGTATGCGCGATCAGGTCCGCCCATAAACCCGTCACCACATGATGCATAAAGGCGATTTGGAGCTTCAGGGTGCATAAGCAATTGATGAGCATCGATAGGAGCACCGAATTTTTTATCCATCCATGTATGCCCTCTATCATTACTTTGAATAACAGCACCAGCTTCAATTGAAACATGGATTGTATTTGGATTATTTGGATCAACTGTAATCCAGCGTACGTGATGGGTAAACGGTCTGGGCGGGAAAGCCCACGTATAAGAAGATAATAATGATTTCATATTTTTAAGTTCAGTCCACGTTTCACCACCATTTTCCGAACGGAATAAAGCACTAGGTTCTGTTCCTACATAAACGACGCCATATCCGTTAACTTGTTCATTAGAGCTTATCGTAATGGAAGTGATCGAAGAATGTAAAATACCATCTTCTTTTGGGAAATCAAAGTAACGATAAGAATCTCCAATTGGTCTCCATGAATCTCCGCTATCGTCACTTAACCAGAGACCTCGTCCAAAAGTGCCGCAATATATACGATTCTTTTGAAATGGATCAACAGCGATACAGGTAGGTTGCATATTTTGTAAGTGATACGCTGCTTCATAGTTACCATATCGTTCTTTCACTACAACAAGTTCACGTTCCATACAGAGAAATAATCTTTTCAATTTCGTCCCCTCCTTAAAAATTCTTTCCTTAGTAAACAATATGAAAATAAAAAAGAAGTAGTCTTGTTTTTATTTGAGAAAAAGGACTTGTTTGAAAAATAGCGAAGTGTGTATACAGAGGAAGTGGGATAAAGATAGGGAGTTTGTTTCATACTAATGTACAGATATTATCCTTAAAGGAGCCTTAGTATGGGACATTCACATGATCATGGTCATTCAAAAAATAAAAAGGCGTTACTATTCGCATTCTTACTAACAACAAGTTTTATGATTGCTGAAGTTATTGGGGGATTTGTAACAAATAGTTTAGCACTACTATCTGACGCGGGGCATATGCTAAGTGATGCGGTATCGTTAGCTTTAAGTTTACTTGCGTTTAAGCTTGGAGAAAAAACAGCAACGACTGCAAAAACATATGGATATAAGCGAGTCGAAATGTTAGCGGCATTATGTAACGGTGTCGTTCTTATTGTCATTTCAGTATACATTTTTATTGAAGCAATTCGCCGTTTTAAAGAGCCAGTTGAGATTGCTAGTAATGGGATGCTCATTATTGCTGTACTTGGTCTGCTTATTAATATTTTATCAGCTTGGATATTAATGAGAGGCGGAGATGTGAAGGGCAATTTAAATTTAAGAAGTGCTTTCTTACACGTATTAGGAGATCTATTAGGGTCAGTCGGAGCGATAATTGCTGCGTTACTTATTAAGTTTTTTGGATGGACTGCTGCAGATGCGATTGCTAGTATTCTTGTGTCTATTTTAGTCATTATTAGTGGATGGCGTGTAACACGTGATACGGTCCATATATTAATGGAGGGTGCACCACAACACATAAATGTGGAAGAGGTAAAAAGTACATTATTAAATATTCCGGTTGTAAAAGAAGTTCATGATTTGCACATATGGTCTGTCACATCGGATTTTCAAGTATTAACTTGCCACTTGATTATTAAAGGAAATGAAACACAAAGTGTATTAAAAGAGGCTACGGATGTATTAAAAGAGAAGTTTCATGTAGAACATGTCACCATTCAAGTAGAAATAGATGGTGAATTTAATCATAGTGAGACAACTTGCAAAGTATGAAAGAAAAAGGATAAGAAAAAGTGTCATAACATTTTTCGCACGGCATACATATATATAATGTGGCCACAAATACTTTGTAAGGTAAATATTTCATGAAATTACTTTACTTATAAAGAGTCATCTTTTATAATCAAAAGTGGTAATTGATAAAGATTATCATTTTCAATGATCGTAGAAAGGAGTTTTTTAAAAGATGAGTAGTCAACTCCGTTTTGCTGTTGAAAATCGTAAGAGGCATTTAATTGATGAGTTAATTGGAGCGGGTGTGTTTAAAATTCGTGACCGACAATTATACGAGCTGTCTTTAGAGGAATTGGAAAAAGAGTACGAAGATATGGAAGATTATGCAGATATTCAGGCATAGCTATATATATTAGTAAAAAGAGAGCTGGTTACGATTTTGTGTAGCCAGCTCTCTTTTTATTTCGTAGAAATTATTTTTTGTATTTCTTTCATTGGACGAAGCCAGTTTTGAGTCATCATTCGTTCTATTTGTTTTTCGTCCTGCTTTTGCAGTGCTTGAATAATGGAGTGATGTTCTTCAATAGATTGACTTGCTGGAACGAAGTTTTGGAAAAACAAGTATTCAAGACGTAAAACGTGAAGTTGCATATTTTCTAGAAAGGGTTCAATATATTGATTTTTAGCAATAGAAGAAATGGTATTGTGAAATTGTATATCTAGTTGTAAAGCTTGTTTTGTGTTTTGTTTCTCTATAGAGCACTGAAAATCATCATTTATTACAGAAAGTAGTTTCAAATCAGCGTCTGTAATATTTTGAAGTGCTTGTTTTCCTATAATAGAGTGAAGACCAGCCATCGTCTCATAAATGATCGGAATGTCGTCTAACTGAATAGGAGCAATTTTTGTTTTTTGTCCAGGTACCATTTCCACTAATCCAGAAAGCTCTAATATTTGAAGCGCTTCTCTTACAGGTGTTCTGCTTACTCCTAGTGCTTCAGCTAGTTCCCCATCATTAATTTTTTCATTGGGCTTCAGTACACCTTCAATAATCCAATCTTGTAGTTGATTTAAAACGAGTGATTTTGCTGAAACTCTTCCTAGTTTTTTATTATTTTGAGGGATAGGCATAGTGAATTCAATCCTTTCATTGTATATTTTCCTTTTTCTCATGAACAAGCTTTAATTCGGGTTTCCCTTCATCCGGTTTTTGGCTTAAGATAAGCACCATTACAATGACACAAAGGGCCCCTAATAACTGAAAAGATTGAAATGGTACATGTAATATAAGTACAGAAGAAATAATAGCTGCGAGTGGTTCTGTACAACCGAATAATGTCGTTTCTTTCGGGGTTAAGTATCGTATGCTGTCTAAGTATAAATAAAATGCGATGAGTGTTCCGAAAATGATGACAAATGTGATGAGCGGTAAGGTATTTAGTTTTACATATTTCATCGTTGACAATAAAATGAATTCTTTCGTAGTAATAAAGTGTACAATCGTTACACCCATACCCCCAATAATCATGCCCCATCCAACGATAACTGAGGAAGACCATCTATCTAGTAATTCTTTTGAATATAAACTATAAAAAGCAAGAGATAATCCAGATAAAATACCCCAAATAATAGCTGGTGTAGAAACAGCTAAGTTATGAACAGACCCGTTTGTTAGTAAGAGGAAAGTGCCTACTAATGAAAGGGCAATTGAAATAAAATCAATTTTTGATGGACGAACGTTCCATTTGAAAAGTAAGTATACAGTAATAAATATAGGAGCTAAATATTGCAATAATGTTGCAACGGCAGCATTTCCTTCTTTAATAGAAGCGAAGTATGTGTATTGTACAGCAAGCATACCGAATAGGCCAAACAATATCATTTTAGTAGCATCAGATCTTTGTTTCCATATGCTGAATATTTCTTTTTTTCTCGTTCCGAATGATGAAATAATGAGCAAGATAACGCCCGATATAAGCAATCGAATTGTAACTAACCATTCAGTAGAAACATGTTCATATTGAAAAAGTTGTTGTGCAGCTGTTCCGGATAATCCCCATAAACAAGCACCAATTACAACCATAATGATTCCTTTTAAACGATTTGGATTCATCATGTATTGATTCCTCCTTTCAAAAAATATATTGTATACAATATGCAATATATCACGAAATGAATAAAAAACAAACTGAAAATTCTCTCTTTATGTAAAGCTGTTATTCAGATTAAAGAAGTTTGTTAAATAAGAGAACGATAAAATAGAAAGGCTTTCGTTTACGGAAGCCTTTCTATTTTAAATTATGAAGTGTAAGTAAAAGCTGGAATAGGATCAATGAATGTATCCCAGTTTTCTGCCATTTCTTTTTCTGTTAATAGACAATCATCTAATGATTGTTCAATTAAAGAACGGTTCATATCAATTCCGATAAATACGAGTTCGGTTATTCGATCTCCATATCGCTCGTTCCAGCTTTTCAATACTTCGGGTTCTTCTGTAATAATTTGATTTCTTTCAGTTTCAGGTAATGCCGCTATCCATTCACCGGCTCCTTGAATTGTAATAGAGGAACCCGCTTGAGATAGAAGCCCTATCATATTATTACGTGATGCGAGCCAGAAAAAGCCTTTTGCTCTTACGACATCCACAGGCCATTTTTCTAGCCAATTCATAAGGCGTTCAGGATGGAAAGGATATTTACGGCGATACACAAAGGAATTGATGCCATATTCTTCAGTTTCAGGTGTATGATGTTCACTATTTAATTCTTGTATCCAACCCGCCGATTGACTCGCTTCCTCATAATTGAATAAGTTTGTATTCAAAATTTCTTGCAGTGGTACGTTGCTAAATGAAGTTTCAATAATTTTTGCACTAGGATTTAATTTCTTAAGTAAATGATGGAGCTCTCTCACATCTTCTTTTTCTAGTAGGTCTATCTTATTAAGGAGAATTACATTTGCAAACTCAATTTGATCTATTAATAAATCAATAACTTCCCGAGTATCGTTTTCATCAATTGCCTGCTTACGGTCTAATAAACTTTCACCATCTGCAAAATCATCCCAAAATCTATTTGCATCTACAACAGTAACCATCGTATCGAGGCGACAATTTTTTGTTAAGTCAATGTTCAGAACATCGTCTGTATACGTAAACGTTTGGGCAACTGGAATCGGCTCACTTATACCGGAAGATTCAATAACTATATAGTCAATATCACCGTTTTCCACAAGCCGATTCACTTCTATCATTAAATCCTCTCGTAGTGTGCAACAAATACAGCCATTTTGAATTTCTACTAGTTTTTCCTCCGTACGTGAAAAACCACCTTTTTTGATAAGGGATGCATCAATGTTTACTTCGCTCATATCATTAACGATAACAGCTACTTTTAAGTTGTTCTTATTAGTCAAAATATGATGTAGTAAGGTAGTTTTTCCAGCTCCTAAAAAACCACTTAATACAGTGATAGGTACTTTTTTCATGAAATACTCTCTCCTTTAAATCGTAATGATTACGTTTTATATTAAATGATGGAAAAGAAAAAAACAATAATAAATCATAATGATTACGATTTAAGAATAGAAATAGACTATGAAATTTGTGCTATAGCAGGAAGCTTTTGGACAAGCACTTGTTTACATATAAGTAAAATGGAGGCGAGAAGGATGGTCTTTAATAGGGTTTCAAAAGAATTAATAGGAATAGCTCTTATTGTTATGTTTCTCTTTTTATTATTTTTTGTAGATTTTACAAGTTTAGCAAATTTGCATAAAAGTATGCCAAAAGAATGGTTGAATGTGAATACGGTGTTTTTAAGTATTATATTTGAAGCAATACCATTTATTTTATTAGGGGTAATTGTTTCTTCTCTCATTCAAGTGTTTGTGACAGAAGATATGATTCAAAAAGTAATGCCGAAATCTCCAATTGTTGCAATGGTTCCAGCAGTATTTGTTGGAATTCTTTTTCCAATGTGTGAATGTGTCATTATACCAATTGTAAGAAGGCTCATTCAAAAGGGGTTACCACTTCATGTGGGCATTGTTATTTTGCTAAGTGCACCTATTATGAATCCAGTTGTTCTTTTATCTACTGTATATGCGTTTCAAAAAAATGATTACATTGTATATGCACGCTTTGGGGTAACAATTCTTGTTGCTCTATTCATAGGTTTAATTGTGTATTATCGCTATCGCGAAAGAAATGTTTTAAAAGACGTAGAGGTGTCAGTTCAAAAAAACAAAAAAAAGAGTTGGAAAGATGTTATGAATCACACTGTAGATGAGTTTTTTGATACTGGTAAGTATTTACTGATTGGTGCCTTTTTAGCAAGTGTATTTCAAACATTTTTTGATCGGAATGTACTGGATGCAGTAGCACATAACGAAGTAATTGCCCCAATTATTATGATGGGATTTGGTTATGTTTTATCCATTTGCTCTGCGGCCGATTCGTTTATAGCGGCATCTTTTGGACATGTTTTCTCTGTAAAAGCACTTCTCGCATTTCTTGTGTTTGGGCCTATGATCGATATGAAAAATACGTTCATGTTATTTGCATATTTTCAAAAGAGATTTGTATTTTTTTTGATTGGAATTATTATTTTATCGGTGTACACAATCGTACAAATTACAACGTTATAGGAGGTGAGAAACGTGGAGGAAAAGGAACAGAAGGCCTATCATCGCTATATTCGTGGCATTATTTTAATTGGTTTAGCAATGCTCTTATTTAAACTATTTGTAACAGGGAATATTTATAATTTTATCGCTCCAAAAATGGTTAAATTTACGTATATAGCTTTTGTAGTAATTTTACTTCTTGGTTCATTACAAGTTTGGGGAGATGAGAGAGAGGAACAAGATGATTGTAATTGTTGTGTGCATCACAGGGAATTGAAGTTAGGGGTAAAAAGATATTTTGTATATGTTTTATTTGTTGTTCTAATTATTAGTGCTTTTTTATTTGGAGGTGTAACAATTGATGGAAGTTTAGCAGGAAAAAGGGGTATGAATCAAAGTGTACAGGCGATAAGTATGGAAAAGAACGAAAAAGAGGGAATACAGGCAAATTCTAATGGGAAAGAACAAGATGAAAGTTCGAATTTAAAAGTGACTGATCAAGCGGAAGAACAATTAGCAAAAAGTATGTTGGGACAACGAAAGATACAAGTAGAGGATAAGGATTATGTTCAAACAATGAGTATAATTGGTCAAGATGTAAAAGGATTTAAAGGGAAGGAAATTACATTCTCAGGGTTTATATATAATGATAAGGATGTGACAGGTGATAAAGTGGTAGTGGCGCGATATGGCATAACTTGTTGTATTGCGGATGCATCAGTCTGGGGGATGATTGTTGCAGGGGAAAACGTAAAAAAGCTCCCACAAGAAACATGGGTGAAAATAACAGGTTTGTTGGACGAAACGACATATAAAGGAACGCTATTTCCACTCGTAAAAGTAAACAAAGTGGAGAAAATCAATAAGCCAACAGACCCATATGTATATGATGCTTTACCCCAATAAAAAGAATAAATTCTTCATATTTTCATGAAATAGAATCATAATCATAACGATAAAAAAATAAAGATAAGAGTAATTTGGTTTGTTAAAAATATGGGTAGAAGGAGATATGCGATGAGCTGGGTTACTCATAAACCAACATTTGAATTTGATAATTATAGCCATTTTATTCGGGCAAATACGGCGTGGATTGGGCATTTAGACTTTGCATATGATTTAGTAAGGTTTGAAAAGCCGGAAGTATTAGTCGAGTTAGGTACACATTTAGGAGCTTCTTTTTTCAGTTTTTGTCAAGGGGTAAAGGATGGGGGATTAGCTACAAAATGTTTTGCTGTAGATACTTGGACGGGAGATGAGCATACAGGTCCATATGGAGAAGGCGTTTATCAAATCGTAGAGAAAGTCGTAAATACGAGTTATCCCAATATAGGTAATTTAATTCGTTCTACTTTCGATGAGGCCGTTGATCAATTTCAAGATGGAACGATAAACTTGTTGCATATTGATGGCTATCATACGTATGAAGCAGTTTCTCATGATTATAAAACATGGTTACCAAAACTTGCGAATAACGGTATTGTCTTATTTCATGATATTGAGGTGAAAGATCGAAACTTCGGTGTGTATAAGTTTTGGGATGAAGTCACAGCAAAGCACCCTCATTTTCAGTTCCAGCATTCATATGGACTCGGCGTATTATTTCCGAAAGGTTGTAGCGATAAGTTTGTGGAAATACTTAAAAATAAAGAAGAAATACAAAATATGTATAAATAAAAGTGGAGCATGCATCATTTGAATGATGCGTGCTTTTTTGTGTGGGGAATAATGATATTCCTTTAAACGGTGAGGATAATAGTAAAAGGTTTTATGTTGGCAAATATTAAAAAAGTTACTCTTTGATTGTTAAATATAAAAAATGTAACATTTTTTATATTTTCCATTGCGAAAAGTAGCATCTACTTTTACAATAGAAAAGGTGTCCAATATATTATACTGGAAAAATAAATCGAAATAATATGAAAATTTTGTTTTGTCTTCGCTAATTGTATATTACATACATGTAAGACGACACACGTCATGTTATCGACTTGTAAGGAGAGAAAAAAATGAAAAGTGTAAGATTACCATCGATGCTAGAAATCATAGTTCTTTTATTACTATTTCTTGCTGTTGTCTTTTCCTTCCAAACGATTTTTGATCTCCCAATTCAATTAGCGCTATTTATTTCATGGTTTTTAGTAATTGCGCTTGGATTAAGATTAGGATTTCGTTATCAAGAATTGCAAGATGCAATTACGAAAGGGATTTCTAACGGATTAGAAGCAATACTGATTTTAGTTGCAGTAGGTGCTTTAATTGGAACATGGATTGCTGGTGGCGTTGTACCAACATTAATCTATTATGGATTAGAATTTATTCACCCTAGCATATTCCTATTAGCAACATTAATTATTTGTTCGATCACTTCTATCGCGACAGGAACATCATGGGGAACAGTTGGAACAGCAGGTATTGCTATGATGGCGATTGGTGAAGGGCTTGGATTACCACTTCCACTTGTTGCTGGTGCAGTTCTTTCAGGAGCTTATTTCGGCGACAAATTATCACCACTTTCTGATAGTACAGTTCTGGCAGCTTCTATGGCGAAAGTAGATGTTATTGCTCACGTTCGAGCTATGCTCGTATTAGATGTTCCGGCTTACATTATTACTAGCATTATGTTTACTGTAGCTGGTTGGATGTATGGCGGCGATAACGTAGATTTAAATCGAGTAGAGTTTTTAAAAGAAGCTTTATTAAAGCAATTTGATATTAAAATATGGATGCTTGTTCCAGCGGTCATTGTTATTGTTCTATTAGCACTAAAGAGACCGTCTATGCCAACAATTGCAATGGGAGCTTTAATTGGTGCGATTTGGGCAACTCTTTTCCAAGGAATGAACTTTGGAGATGCCATTGGAACAGCGTATAATGGATTCTCAATTCAATCTGGTGTTGAATTTGTGGACAAGTTATTAAACCGTGGTGGAATTAACGGTATGCTTGGATCAGTAGCCGTTATTATTTTCGGTTTAGGATTTGGTGGACTACTTGAAAAACTAGGTGTTTTAAAAGTAATCGTATCAAAATTTGAGAAGAAATTAAATTCTGCAGGTAATGTAACATTGTCTACATTAATCGTGGCATTCTTAGCGAATATATTTGGTTGTGCAATGTACGTATCATTAATTTTAACACCGAAAATTATGGAAGAAAGCTATGATAAATTAAAAATAGACCGACGTGTATTAGCACGTAACTCAGAAGTAGGTGGAACGTTAACTTCAGGTATGGTTCCATGGTCTGATAATGGTATTTTTATGGCTGGTATTTTAGGTGTAGCAACGTTCTCATACGTTCCGTTTATGTGGTTAAGCTTCGTATCGTTAATTTTAGCAGTTATTTACGGATATACAGGCAAATTTATTTGGTATGTTGATGATGCTGAAAAAGGAAAAGAAGCATCATAAATAAAAAATCACCTTCTACGTGTTGTAGAAGGTGATTTTTTATTTTGTAATAGGAGTTGAAGAAGTTATCTCAACCTCATATTTAGCAATTTTTTGTCGTATCTTTTTCTGCTAATTGACGAACAAGTTCATATCCAATTCCTTTATTTGCATCTGTTATGAAAGCATATTTTTTCGTATTGAATTCCTCCAGTAGTGTTATAGTAGGTTACAAAGGAAAGGGTACAGCCTAAACTTAAGTTTAGGCCAAGAGGAATTATTAAAAATAAGTATAGAATATCTACATATACGAGTGAGAATTCTTATCATTTAAGAGAAAGTCTGTTATTATAAGAAATGTAGGTATTTTATTTTCAAGGGGATGAAAAAATGGAGTACAGAATTGAAAGAGATACAATAGGAGAAATTAAAGTTCCAGCTGATAAATTATGGGCAGCACAAACACAACGTAGTAAAGAAAACTTTCCGATTGGAACAGAGCAAATGCCGCTTGAAATTGTAAAAGCATTTGCCATTTTAAAGAAGAGTGCAGCACTTACTAATAAAAAATTAGGAAAGTTATCAGAAGAAAAAGCAGAAGCAATTGTGACAGCAGCTGACGAAGTGATTGTAGGGAAATGGAATGAACATTTTCCACTTGTCGTATGGCAAACAGGTAGTGGTACTCAGTCAAACATGAATGTGAATGAAGTAATTGCAAACCGAGGGAATCAAATTTTGAAAGAGAAGGGATCTGACGTACATATTCATCCGAATGATGATGTGAACATGTCTCAAAGTTCAAATGATACTTTCCCAACTGCGCTTCATGTAGCATGTGTACTCGCAGTAGAAAATCACGTGTTACCAGCAATTACGAAATTAAAAGAAACGTTAGCAGAAAAAGTAACTGCATTTGAACATATTATAAAAATTGGTCGTACACATTTACAAGATGCGACACCGTTAACATTAGGACAAGAAATTAGTGGATGGCACCGTATGCTTGAAAAAACAGAGCGTATGATTGCAGAGAGCAATACATATATGAAAGAGCTTGCGATTGGTGGTACTGCAGTTGGAACAGGTATAAACGCCCATCCTAAATTTGGTGAGATGGTATCTGAGGAAATTAGCCAATTTACAGGTAAGCAATTTATTTCTGCACCAAATAAATTCCATGCATTAACGAGTCATGATGAAGTTGTATATACGCATGGGGCATTAAAAGCATTAGCAGCGGATTTAATGAAGATCGCTAACGATGTGCGCTGGCTGGCAAGTGGTCCACGTAGTGGGCTAGGAGAAATTATTATTCCAGTAAATGAGCCAGGAAGCTCTATTATGCCAGGAAAAGTAAATCCAACGCAAAGTGAAGCGTTAACGATGGTTGTAGCACAAGTGATGGGAAATGACGCAACAATCGGATTTGCAGCGAGCCAAGGCAATTTTGAGTTAAATGTATTTAAACCTGTTATTGCATATAACTTCTTACAATCTGCTCACTTATTAGCAGATGCAATTGTTTCATTTAATGATAATTGTGCAGTTGGTATTGAAGCAGATGAAGAAGTCATTAAAGAGAATGTGAATCGTTCATTAATGCTTGTTACAGCATTAAACCCGCATATCGGATATGAAAATGCAGCGAAAATTGCGAAGCATGCTCATAAAGAAGGGCTAACTTTAAAAGAAGCAGCGCTGCAATCTGGACTACTAACAGAAGAACAATTTGATGAAATTGTCGATCCGAAAAAAATGATTGCTCCGAAAGAGTAATAAAAACGCCAAGATTCTTCGTTTAGAATCTTGGTTTTTTTATTACTGTAAGTGCCAAAATATATTATTTGTTAGCAGACATATTCAATATTTTCATATGTGGGCAGTTTTCTTTTAAAAGTGCAATGAATTTTTCTTCTTCTTGTGGTACGAAAGTTGTCACAGAGTCGAATAAATTATAATGGATTTCTAATTGCTGTCTAGTCCATTTCTTTGAATGAAGTTTTTTACCAGAGTATTTAATGTGGCGAATATCTTCAAAGGGAATTTCAGTACGTAGTATGAAACCATGTTTTACGAAAAGAGATGATTCCGTTACGTTGTAGTGAGAGAAATAGAATGAAGAAAGATTCACGATATTTAGCAGCATCATGAGGGTGAAAAAAATAGAATTTTCATTTTGGAAGAATAGCGAAATGAAAAAAATCATGATAAATAATGTAATAAAAATGACGTGAAATGGATTTTTTTTCGCTTTAAATTTCAAGTTAGTCACCTCGGTATACGTGTACTTTAACTAAATTAAATCATAACATCGTAATAAAACGTGTGAATATGCATAATTGCATATTCACACGTTTTATTATTCATGTAAAATTTCTTGATGGGATAAATTCAAAAGAAGTTTTGTAATAGTGGAGTGGCATGAAGTGACTTACAAGAATAGAAAGATAGCGTTAGTCATAATTAGTTGTATGACGGTTATGGGTAGTTGTGCAAAGAAATTTGTTGAGGATGGAAATCGAAAACATATATTTGTAGAGGTAAGTAAGGTTTTAGTAGAGACTGTAAATAGAATATATAAAAAGTAAAAGGTGTTTTCTTATATGGAAACACCTTTTTTGTAGTTAAAATTGAATGCTGAAGTTTTGGAATGTATGAATACCAGTCCCGTGTTTGATCAGCTCTTTATCATTTAAATATTGAATAGCATATTTTACCTCTTTCAATATAACAGGTGAAAGGCCGAGGGTATGATGTGAACCAAAAATTTGTTTAATAGGAAAGACGTTTGTAATTTTATTTAGAGACTGAACTAGATCTACAGGATTTGTAGATGGATAAAATGCAAAAATCGTGCCCTCATAAAGTAAATCTCCCGTAAATAAAAACGCAGTTTCATAATCGTATAGGCAAATATGTCCCGGTGAGTGACCTGGGGTATGTATAATTTGAATCTTCCTATTTCCGATATCAATAATGTCTCCATCTTGTAGTAATTTTGTTGGTGTTCCTTGAAAAGGCTTGAATGTTTCAGGTTGAAATGTTTTAGGTGTAGGTAAAGTGATATCTCGAGCGATGTCATGCCTAATTTGAGTAATAGGAAGTCCTTTTATCCCGTTAATGAGCCAATCTGCTTCTAAAGCATGTACATAGATCTCTTCATAGTGTGAGTGACTACCGATATGATCCCAATGGACATGTGTTGTGACAACAGTAATTGGTAAGGTTGTTAGTTGGTCAGTTATACGCTTCAGATTATCGATACCTAGTCCAGTGTCAATAAGGAGTGCGGTAGTATCGCCTACAAGTAAGAAGGAATGTACTTTCTCCCAATGTCCATATTCACTAATTGCATATGTATTTTGGGCAATTTGTTTAACAGTAAACCAAGGGTCGTCCAGAATATTCATGTTTTGTTTCACATCCTATCGTAATTCATATATTAAATACATTCGCTTTTCGTTGCTTTATGTCCTTTTAAAAGAATATCCAATAGACGTTTTTATAAAAGTTTACAAAATAGGTAAACGAAATGTTGAAAAGTTTGTTTTGGTTATGTTAAGATGATGAAGTGATAATAAACGTTATTAAGATTTGTCTATTTTAAAACAAACATTTTAAAGGAGTGTTTAGTATGAGTGATATTTCAGAGAAGTTTTGGGACGCTTCAGTTGAGGAGTTGAAGAAAGGGTATGTATTTGAAGCGGAAGCAGAGGAATATATTTGTTTAGCGTGTGGAGAAGCGTTTATTAAAGGTGTTATTTATCAAGATAATCAAGTTTTGTATGAAGCAGAGAAGTTTGTACAATTGCATGTGCAAAACGAACATACGTCGATGTTTGATTATTTATTAAATCTAGATAAGAAGTATACAGGTTTAACTGATTTGCAAAAGAAGATGGTTCAGTTTTTCCATATGGGGCTGAATGATAAAGAGATTGTGAAAGAGATGGATGGGGGAAGTACTTCAACCATCCGCAATCATCGGTTTACACTTCGAGAGAAAATGAAGCAAGCGAAAGTGTTTTTAGCGTTAATGGAACTGTCAGAAGAAAAATCAAAAGTACAAACGAAATTTGTACCCATTCATAGAACAGCAACGATGGTAGATGATCGTTACAATATTACAGAAGAAGAAAATGATGAAGTGTTAAAAACGCATTTTACAGAGGGATTAGATGGACCGCTTTCTAAATTTCCAAAAAAGCAAAAGCGTAAATTAATTATATTACGTCATTTAGTGACGAAGTTTGATAGTAATAAAAAGTACACTGAAAAAGAAGTAAATGCTATTATAGAAAGCGTATATCCGGATTTTGTAACTTTGAGAAGATATTTAATCGAATACGGGTTTTTAGATAGAACAGCTGATGGAAGCCAATATTGGGTGAAGTTATAATAACATAGGAAAGAATATGAATAGAAGCACACCATTACAACAAATATACAAAAAGATGGAAGTTGAAAAACAGATTTTTAATAAAAGGAGAAATGAAATTTGAAACCACCTACAAATAACAATAAAGAAGGTGCGGAGTCACATAAGTTAGAAAGTGAGAGTAAACCGATTTGGAAATCGATGTCCATGTTTTTAGTACCGTTACTATTAAGTAATGTACTACAATCAGTTGGACAATTATTCGGTATGGTAGTAGTAGGAAGATGGCTTGGAGTGAATGATTTAGCGGCCATATCGGCATTCTTCCCATTATTTTTCTTACTTGTTTCATTCGTAATTGGTATTGGTTCAGGGAGTTCCATTTTAATTGGTCAGGCGTTTGGGGCAAAAAACGAAGATCGTTTAAAAGCGATTGTTGGTACGACGCTAACATTTACCTTTATTATTGGAGTTGTGTTAGCGATAGTAGGTAGTATTTTTGCAATGGATATTATGCGCCTTATGGGGACGCCAGAAAATATTATTGAAATAAGTGTACATTATGCACGTATTTTATTTATATCGATGCCAATCTTATTTTTATATTTCGCATACACAACGTTTATGAGAGGTACAGGAGATTCTAAAACGCCATTTTACTTTTTAATTGTAAGTACAGCGCTAAATATGATTTTATTACCAATCCTTATTTTTGGATGGTTAGGTGCTCCAAAATTAGATGTGTATGGAGCAGCCTATGCTTCTGTTATATCTACAGTTATTACGTTTATTGTCATGTTAGTGTATTTAAAGAAGAAAAATCACCCGCTACAATTAGATAGTACGGTAAGGAAATATCTTCGAATGGATTGGGGTTTATTAAAGTTATTACTACGACTCGGTATTCCAGCAAGTATTAATATGATATTAGTTTCATTATCAGAAATTGCGGTAATCGCGTTTGTAAATCGTTACGGTTCGGATGCAACAGCAGCTTATGGCGTTGTGAACCAAGTTGCAAGTTATGTACAAATGCCAGCCGTTAGTCTTGGTATTACAGTCTCCATTTTTGCTGCACAATCAATTGGTGCGAATCAATTTGATCGATTGCAGAAAGTTGTGAAGGCCGGAATTATTATGAACTACGTCATCGGTGGTGTGCTAATATCACTCATTTACTTGTTCTCAAGAGACATTCTAGCACTATTTTTAACGAGTCAAACTACAATTGAAATTGCTCATAGCTTAGTTATGATCACATTATGGAGTTATTTAATTTTCGGTCATGCGCAAATTATAAGTGCGACAATGCGAGCAAGCGGTACAGTATTATGGCCAACTGTTATTGGCGTCGTATCAATTTGGCTTGTTGAAGTACCTGTAGCGTATTACCTTTCTTACCATACAAGTCTTGGTATAGAAGGGATATGGATTGGATACCCAACAGCATTTATTGTTAGCTTAATACTACAATATGCATATTATAAGCTTTCATGGCAGAAGAAACGAATTACACGATTAGTGAGTTAAACACTAAAAATGTCCCTAAGTTATTATACTTAGGGACATTTTTTATAAGTGCAGATTTACAAATAGCTTTTTAAAGTAATATCAAAATGTTGTCTAATGAGTTTATTATCACTCATATAAAATTCCCACGCTTTTTCTGGTTCACCGATAATTTCAAAAGATTCTTCTGTAATATATAAGGCGCAATTATCTTCTAGTGCAATGCCTTCTATATTACCTTGATGATTTTGTAAAAAGGAATGGAAGGCGTTCATTCTATTTAATTGATTATAATGTGGGCAAAACCTTTTGTTCACAATGCCCCAGCCGTTACTCTCTATATAACCAGAACCTTCATAATCTGAGCGGATACTAGATGTGAACCAACACATAGCACCAGCGCTACACCCTGCAATGAGCGTTCCTTGCTGCAGAGCCAATAGTAATTTTTCATCGAGCTTATGTTCTTTCCATTCTGTAATCATTTGAATATAGTTCCCGCCACCGAGATAAATTAAATCAGCAGACTGAATCATTTCGTCTATTTCATATTTAGAAGGTGTATCGGCTATAATACGTAAAATTTGTACGTCACAGTGTAATTGTTTTTCGAATGTGTCTAAAAATAATTTTATATAGCTTTCATCATCATGACTAGCTGTAGGAATAAATAATACTTTCGGATACTGTTTATTTGTTAATTCTATAAGTCGCTCATTAATAGGCGAGTGATTTGAATCTTGTAAATCACCGCCACCAATGACAGCTAATTTCATAGTAAAGCACCACCTAATCATTTTCGTTATATAAAAATTCGATAGAAGAGAGTTACATTCCTTCTCTTACGTAATGAATAAGTAGAAAATGGGGTTTAAATATATTGGAATAATAAAGGTGATAGTGGCTATATAGGAAAATGAATTAGAAACAGTTTACCCCGCAATAACGGGCAGTAAGACCCCCATCTCAAAATTCAGCGGAAGCAAAGAAGTTAGGCGGGGGATGAACAAAACCCCTACTGATTAAAGTTTCACCTTATTGTTATATAATGCTTCTTACTATTGTTTCAAAATATGGAAACAATATGTTTAAATAGATATATCGAAGCATGAATTCATATTGAATGAGTGCCTATCCTTTAAAAAAGAATTGTAAATAATAGAGATTTTACAAATGAGTTTTTACTTTTAATAGGAAGTTGTATTACAATATGGTAAAATTATTTCAATATATTTATTTAATATAAAAATACAAAGAGGGAGCGTGAAAAAAGTGGATTTTCGATTTGAATTTACAACGAAGGTGAAAGAATACTTGGATGATGAGAAGGATGAAAAAATAATAAAAGATGGACATAGAGATATCATTTTTCAATATTTATATCCACTAGAGAGTGAAATTGGTATTTATAAAAATCCTAACTTTACTTTTTTTGCATCAGGAAGACGCTCGCATATCGTATTAGAAAACATTGAATTTAAAACAGAGGTAAATGTAAAAAGTAACATCATTGAAATTACAAAAATAGTGGATAATGTCGTTATCCCGTTAGATACTATCGTAGCGAAAGATCGGGAATTGTTTGCACTTGGGCGTAATGAGAAGTTTAGTGTACAAATATTAGAGCAGTATCTGTTTGAAACATTTGGAGAAAAGTTAGGTTTACAGTAAATGGGATTTGGGAGTGGATTTTAGTGTATAGCATTCATAATTGACCTTTTATTTCATTTATACTACAATTCGTAGTGTGAAAGGAGCTATACGATGTTTACTCAAAACTATAAGCTAAATGAACAAGGGCTAAATCATTTCTTTGGACCGCTTGAAGCAAAGATTATGGAGATTGTTTGGTCTAGTGAGGGTATTACGATTAAAGAAGTACAGCAGAAATTAAGTGAAGAATCACCTGTAAATTTTAATACTGTAATGACAGTTATGAACAGGTTAGTAGAGAAATTACACTTAGAAAAGCAGACTATGAAAAGAAGTGGAATATATCGTGCTGTACAAACAAAAGATGAATTCTTATCCAATCAAACGAAGAAAATGACACAGGAATTGATGGGGGAATTTGGTGATTTAGTTGTAAATCATATGCTAGATGAATTAGAGCAAGTTGATCCGACTTTAATAAAAAAGTTAGAAGATAAATTGAGTCAGTTAAAAAAAGAGGATTAATGAAATGAAATGGCAAATGCGTAAAATCGTATTGTTAGCAGTCATTGTTAGTTCCCTCTTTTTTAGTATGTTAGTGTATTACGTTACATATCCATTTCTGTTTCAAAATAAGGCGTTCTTTCTTTCGAATTTTTGCTTGTTTCAGTTAGAAAAACATATGAAAGAATTATCATTCATTCGTATTATAATCGCTGGATTTCTACTACTTACTGTGTTTATTGTTTGCAAAAAAATGTGGCGACAATTTTTTGATACTAAAAGATTACAAAAAGTACTTATTCCCTTCGTTCGAAAAGGAAAACAAATATATATATTGCCGACTGCGGAAGTTGCGGCATTTACAATTGGGTTATTTCGTCCGAAAGTTGTCGTGTCAGAAGGGATGCTTCAAACTTTTTCAGCTGAAGAAATGGATGCGATTATTTTTCATGAAGAATATCATCAAAACAATCGAGACCCATTAAAATTATTTTGTTTTACGTTATTAGCAGAAGGAATGATATACATCCCGATATTAAAAGGGCTATTGCAGCGCTATCATGTGTATCAAGAGTTAGCTGCAGATAAGTATGCAATGCGGAAAATGAAATCTAAATTCGAGTTAGGAAGCGCATTATTAAAATTAATTAAAATAAAGACAATGGAAAATCGATGTGTTACAGCTTCATTTGCAAAAACAGCAATAAATTTACGAATTGAGCAAGTGTTACATGAAAAAGTTGTTAAGCTCAATATGCCGTTACATACGAATTCGGTATATGTAACAGTAGGTTTATTTTGTATGTCGGTTGTACTGATTGTCGGAGAGTGCATATAGCCTCTTTTTTTTAAGTATTAACACTACTTTATGTAGTGTGTTTAGGAGGAAGAAAAGTGAAGAAACTAATTGTGATTATACTAGCCGGAGCACTAATTTGGGCCGGAGTGAACTTTTATAATACAAAGAAAGAAGAAAAGGAAAGAAAAGAAAAACAAGCGGAGTTACAAAAAACAGAAGTATTACCACAAGTAGGATTTAAAGCACCAAACATAACGTTAAAAGGACTAGACGGGAAGTTGTATTCGTTACATGATGCAAAGGGAAAACCGTATCTTATTAATTTTTGGGCATCATGGTGTGGTCCATGTGAAATGGAGGCACCTGACTTAGTTCGTATGTATGATAAATATAAAAAGGATGTTGAAATCTTTGCGGTAAATGCAACAATCGGAGATCCAGTGCAAGAAGCGAGCGCTTTTGCGGATCGTCACGGATTTAAGTTTCCTGTTTTACTAGATATGGACGGAGTAGCTGGATTAGACTATAAAGTATTTTCTTTACCAACGACGTTTTTTGTTAATAAAGATGGCATTATCGTAGAGCAAGTACGAGGCGTATTACCTCCAGATCAATTAGAAGAGAAATTTAAGAAATTAATTGAGAGTTAAAGAGGGGATTTTGTATTAATGGAGTGGATCGTGAGGTTACAACCCGTATCTCTTATAATTGGAAGTCTATTTGGATTTATGTTGATGAAACGAAAGATGAAGAAACAAAGTGTACCATATGAAAAAATGATGGATGCAGTAACAAATGCTTTTCTTATCATCGTATTTTTATGGAAATTTGCACCGGCAATTTTAAATCCAGTATGGGCTATTAGGTCGCCACTGCAAGCATTATTAGCTATAGGAAGTATGAAACATATTATAGTAGGATGCATAATTGCAAGTGTATACATTGTTTGGAAAAGTAAAAAGGAGCAATTTTCACTTCGCATTTTACTTGATACATTGCCTATTGGACTATGTATGAGTATTGTTTTCTATTTTCTATTCCACCACAAAATAGGAGTACAAACGACAATGCCTTGGGGTGTGAAAGTATATGAATCTAAATTTTTATATCACCCCGTTTTTGTATACGAGATCATCCTTGCCCTGTGTCTATTGGGCTTATTATGGATGAAAAATGAAAGGCTCGGAAATGGAAAGAACATAAGTGTTTTTCTAATAGTTGAGGGTGTTGCTCATATTATTCTTTCGCTTATTAGTGAACAGAATTCGATTTTATTTGGTTTATCGATGCAGCAAATACTCAGTTTTTGTGTTCTGAGTTTAGGGATTTTGTTCGTGCCGAAAAAATAAAAATAGCCATGTACGGAGGAATCCGCACGTGGCTATTTTTATTACATCTATTAAAAAATCGGTGGAGTAACAGAAAATAAAACAATCGCATTTTTCTCAAATTGATTTACCCATTTATGTTTTAAATAAGCGGGTATTTTTACACTATCACCCGTTTCTAATATGTATTCTTCTTCATTTAAATGTAATGTGATTTTCCCTTCTAATACAAATGCTAATTCTTCACCCTTATGTTCTAGTACATTTTCTGATGAAGCTGTATTCGGCGGGACAGTCATAATCGCTGTTGCTAAATTTCCTGTGAAATCAGGTGATAGCATTTCATATGATAAATTATCGATAATCATTTTTTTACGTTTATGAGAGCGTACAATTAAATCGTCTGTATTTGTATCTTCAAGTAAAAAGCTAAATGTTGGAACATCAAGCGCTTTAGCGAGAACTTTTAATGTTTGGATAGAAGGGTTAGCAGATCCGCGTTCAATTTGACTTAACATAGATGGTGTAATATCGGCCATCTTTGCTAGTTCTTTACTCGTTAAACCTTTTTCCTTTCTTTGTTTTTCAATTTTTTTACCAATATCTATATTTTCCATAATGAAAATCTCCTTACTGATCATTAAATTATATTTAAATAAATTAAATTAAAATTAACTAAAGTGGATAATTTATGTTAAACTATATTAAAATTAATTTAATTATAATTTATTAAATCGCAAGCTACAAGGTGATGAGGAGGTAATAACAGTAAATAAGAATCTATAAAAAACTATAAAAATTTACAATTACAGGTTTTATATTTTACAGAATTCAACCTATAATATTTTCAGGTGATGAAAAGGGGGAAAAGGATGAAAACAACACGTACTTGTAAAATCAATTCTATTACAAAAGAACAAATGGAAGCTTTAATTACTTTGATCCGTACGTTCGAAAGTGCAAAACGATATAGTTTTAATCGTTTAATTGAAGGAGAAAGCGAGAAAGAATTGATTAAAAAACTACAACTTAAATATTTGTTAAACAAACGCTTTTGTGAAGATGCAGTTTTGCAAG